>JAOZNO010000321.1 GCA_029933755.1 Bacteroidales bacterium
AATAACTGCGATTCTTGTATTTTTAGTTTTCTATTTTGTTAAACGATATAAAGAAAATAAGCCAATATTTAAAATTAGTAAACCCAAAGAACCTGCACATTTAATTGCCTTACGTGAACTAAATGAACTAAAAGAAAATAAACTTTGGCAAAGCGGAAAAGAAAAATCCTATTATTCTGAGCTAACTCATATTATACGTAAATACCTCGAAAACAGGTTTCACATAAGCGCATTAGATAGAACAAGTCACGAACTTTTAGAACTACTGAAGCACTCAAATACAATTGAAACAGAACAAATGAATGAATTAAGTCAAGTACTAAAAATGGCTGATTTAGCAAAATTTGCAAAGTTTAAACCACTAGCTAACGAAAATGATTTGAACTTAAAAAATGCTTTCAGTATTGTTGAAAACACAATGCCTGTTGTTAAAGATGATGACAGTAAAGAAGATAATCTTCAAGCAGAAAATAATATTAATGAAATTGTAAATTCAGAAAAAGAACGTAAGTAATGAGAAATATTGAATTTACAAACCCTGAATTTTTGTACGGATTAATTATTTTAATCCCAATGATTATCTGGTACATACTTAAAGATGAAAATAATTATACTTCTATTCAAATATCAAGTTTAAGGGCTTTTCCTGTAGCACCAAAAACATATAAATTTTATTTGCGATATTTTTTGTTTGCATTAAAATTGATTTTAATAGGGGTACTTATTGTAATACTTGCAAGACCACAAACTACGAATAATTGGGAAGACAAAACTACCGAGGGAATTGATATTATAATTGCCCTGGATATTTCAAGTAGTATGCTTGCTCGTGATTTTAGACCAAATCGCCTTGAAGCATCAAAAGATGTAGCCATTAATTTTATTTCAGGAAGAGAAAACGATCGTTTGGGCTTAGTTGTATTTAGTGGTGAAAGTTTTACGCAATGTCCGCTAACAACTGACCATGCTGTTTTAATAAACCTGTTTAAAGATATTAAACAAGGTATGATTGAAGATGGTACAGCAATTGGAATGGGATTAGCAAATGCAGTAAACAGGCTAAAAGATAGTGAAGCAATTAGTAAAGTCATTATTTTACTTACTGATGGAGTGAACAACATGGGTGCTATTGACCCAATTACATCAGCACAGCTTGCTGAAAAGTTCGATATTCGGGTTTACACAGTTGGTGTAGGGAAAAATGGATATGCACCTTACCCTGTACAAACCATGTTTGGTGTTCAATATCAGGACATGGAAGTAAAAATTGATGAAAAAACTTTAAAAGAAATTGCTAAAATAACGGATGGTAAATATTTTAGAGCTGTAAATAATAATAAACTGAAGCAAATATATAAGGAAATAAACAAGCTTGAGAAATCAAAAATTGAAATTAAAAAATTCAGTAGTAAAAATGATGAGTTTATGCCGTTTGCATACCTAGCTTTAGCACTATTAATAAGTATTTTATTATTGAGGTATACGGTTTTAAGAAATATCCCATAAATGATTGAATATTGTCAATTGAATATTGATAAATCAATAAGCTCGGAGCAAGCTCACGAGGTATGAATAGGATAGAATTTCTTTTGTTCGATGCAAGCATCGGAAAATTAAACCCACTAGTGGGATTATAGGTAAGCAAATAGACAAATATTAAACTATTAACGATAAGGAAATAAAAGTAAAAACTAGTAATACCATTATTTAAGGAAGCAAATAAATTAACAGCTATATTTATTAAATCAAGAATTACAGATCAAAAAAATAATCAATTAAAATATGTTTCATTTAGCAAATCCGCAATATTTATGGGCATTAATACTGGTTCCGGTATTTATCATTATATATATTGTAAATATTAAATTAAAAAAGAAGTCATTAGCTAAATTTGGTGATAATCAGGTAATTAAAGGTTTAATGCCATTAGTTTCAAAGCGAAGACCTCTTTTCAAATTTATTTTAATGATTATTGCTTTGTCACTAATTATTATTGCAGCAGCGCGGCCACAATTTGGTTCAAAACTGAAGGAAGTAAAGGCTGAAGGTGTAGAAATAATTATTGCACTTGATGTATCTAACAGTATGTTAGCTAAAGATATTAGGCCAAATAGACTGGAAAAAGCAAAAAGAGCCATTTCACGCCTATTAGATAATTTAAGAAATGATAAAATTGGTTTAATTGTGTTTGCCGGTGATGCATATACTCAAGTACCTATAACAACAGATTATACAGCAACTAAAATGTTCTTATCATCAATAAATACAGATTTTGTTCCAAAACAAGGTACCGCAATAAGTGAGGCAATTGAATTGGCTACAAAATCATTTAGTCCTGATAATGAACAAAAAAAAGTGCTCATTATTTTAACTGATGGTGAAAACCATGAAGATAATCCGGTACAAGCAGCCAGGGATGCAAAGGAAAAAGGAATTTTAGTATATACCATTGGTATGGGACTAAACAAAGGTGTTCCAATTCCTATTAAAGGCCGCTCAGATTATCGAAAGGATAATAATGGAAATGTAATTATAACCAAGCTTGATGAAGCTACCCTGGTAAAAGTTGCACAGGCGGGTGGTGGTATTTATATCAGGGCTAATGCTGCAAAAGTAGGCTTATCTAACTTATACAAAGAAATTGATAAATTGGACAAAACGGAACTTGAAACACTGGTATATTCTGAGTATGAAGATCATTTTCAGTATTTTATCGGTATTGCACTTTTTCTATTATTAATTGAATTTATCGTTTTAGAAAGAAAAAACAAAAGACTGGAAAAAATTAAATTGTTTAGTTTGAAATTGTAATTTGAAAATCTATACAGAAGAGCAAATTCATGAATTTGCTCTAATATTTAAACAATAGAACATTTGAATAATAGAATATGAAAAACATATTTTTAATAATAGCAATATTTAGCACTTTACAGCTTTTTTCACAAAAAGAAAATAAGCACATACGGGCTGGTAACGATGACTTTTTTGCTAAAAATTATGGTAATTCTGAAGTTTCTTATCAAAAAGCATTGCAGGAGAACCCTGAATCATATGAAGCTAAATTTAATTTGGGTGATGCTTTTTATAAACAAAAAAAATATAAAGAAGCTATTGAAGAATTCAAGACCATTGCTAAAGAAGAAAATAATAAATTAAGACTTGCTCAGTTACATTATAATATTGGAAATAGTCAGTTAAAGCAAACAGAAGATTTCTTAAAAGATAAAAAGCTGGATGAAGCTATAAAGCAAATTGATAAAAGCATAGCTTCGTATAAAAGCTCATTAATTAATAATCCTAAAGATAAAGAAGCTAAATATAATTTGGCTTATGCAAAGTATGTAAAAGAACAACTTGAAAATCAGAAAAACCAGCAGGATAAAAACAATCAGAATAAGGATAACAAAGACAATAAAGATAATCAGGACAAAAACAATAAAGACAACAAAGATAATAAGGGCGATCAGGATAATCAGGATAAAAACAAGCCTAGTGAAAATGACAGTGATGGTGATGGTATTCCTGATAAAACAGAAAAAGGGAACGACCCAAAACAACAAAAACCAAGAGATACTGATAAAGACGGTACACCTGACCATCAGGATCAGGATTCTGACAATGATGGAATACCTGACTCAGAAGAAGCAGGTGAAGATCCGGAAAATCCAAAAGATACTGATAAAGATGGTCTACCTGATTACAGAGATACCGATTCAGATAATGATGGAACACCTGATTCTCAGGAAAAAGATCAGCCACAGCAAAATAATCAAATTTCAAAGGAAGATGCACTAAGATTGTTAGAGGCTATTGAAAACGATGAAAAGAATGTTCAGGAAAAACTAAAAAAGAATAAAGCAAAAGGGATACCGGTTAAATCAGGTAAAGACTGGTAGCTTGTAATTTTAGATTTATGATTTTAGATTTATGATATTCTAAGTTCTAAGTTCTAAGTTCTAATTTTAATTATATGAAAAAAATACTAAGCATAATAAGTTTACTGAGTTTAATTGTTTCGCCTATAGTTGCCCAGGTAACATTTAGAGCATCTGCTAATAAAGTGGTCGAAGCTGGTGAAAATTTCAGACTAAATTTTACCGTTAATGCTAATGGAACAAAATTTAAACCACCATCATTGGCAGGTTTTAGAGTATTGGCAGGTCCAAGCACATCTACAAGCAGTAGTTTTCAATATATTAACGGAAAGGCAACACAATCCATATCGAATACTTATTCATATATAGTTCAGGTTACTAAAGCAGGAAAACACACCATTCCTAAAGCACAAGTTACCGTTGACGGTAAAGTTTATGAATCGAAACCCATTACTATTGAAGTTGTAAAAGGAGCTTTGCAAAACACTCAGAACCAAAGTACGACTAATAATACAGAAAATACTATTTCAAAAGATGATATTTTTGTACGTAATAACCTGAGTAAAACCACTGTTTATGTAGGTGAACAAATTATTTCAACTATTAAAATATATTCACGGGGAGGTTTAAGTGGGTTTAATGATTTTAAATGGCCTTCATATACAGGTTTCTGGTCACAGGACGTTAAAACACCTTCCAGAATTAACTTGCAAAGAGAAAATATTAATGGGAAAATATATAATGCAGGTATCATGCGCCAAAGCATTCTTTTTCCCCAACGTAGCGGTACAATAAAAATTGAACCTTTTGAGCTGGAATGTGTTGTTCCGGTGAAAGCTGGTAAGAAAAGGAATTTCTTTGGAGAACTTGTGGATACCTATGCTGATGTGCAAAAGAAAATAAAAAGTCCGGTGCGTACAGTTAAAGTACTTCCTTTACCGGGAAATAAACCAAGTTCATTCAGTGGTGCTGTTGGTAGCGACTATCAGATGAAGGTAAATATTGATAGAAATGAAATTGCTAATAATGAAAGCCTTACACTTAAAGTAAAAATATCGGGTACAGGAAATTTAAAATTAATTGATAAACTATTTATTGACTTTCCAAAAACATTTGAAGTTTACGATCCAAAAATAAATAATAATATTAGCAATACAACTTCTGGTGCAAAGGGAAGCAAAACCTATGAATATTTATTAATACAAAGAGAACCTGGTGATTATACAATTCCTGCTATTAAATTCAGTTTGGAAGAATCATTAGAATATATAAAAGAGGATG
>JAOZNO010000322.1 GCA_029933755.1 Bacteroidales bacterium
CAAAGTCTTTCAGATTCCGCTAAGGCGGAACAGGCATTGGTAAGTTTCCGGGAAAAGCACACTTTATAGACAAACTCCATTTAGTCTATTTTTATAACTTGGATTTATTCAATTTGGATCTGGGATGAAAATCCATAATAGTTTGTTTTAAATAATCATTGGAAAGATGTGTGTAAATTTCAGTTGTAATTATAGATTCATGACCAAGCATTTCCTGTACTGCTCGTAAATCTGCACCTCCATCAACTAAATGAGTGGCAAATGAGTGACGGAAGGTATGAGGACTGATATTTTTGTTAATTTCAGCCAATTCAGCCAATTTTTTTACAATATGAAAAATCATTACCCTGGTAAGTTTCTTGCCTCGTCTGTTAAGGAATAAAAAATTTTCAAATTCTTTATGAATAAAAATGTGATTTCTGTATGATTGGATATATAGTTCTATTTCATCTTTTGCTTTTTGCGATATAGGAACCAATCGCTCTTTGTTTCCTTTGCCTAATACTTTTATAAAATCCAAATCAAAAAATAAATCAGTTAGCTTAAGACTAATTAGTTCTGATACACGTAGGCCACAGCTGTAAAGTGTTTCAATAATTGCTTTGTTTCTATGACCTTCCGGTTTACTTAAATCAATAGCATTCTTAATCTGGTCAACTTCCTCTACGGATAAAAATATCGGAAGTTTTGTTCCTAGATTTGGCATCTCCAGAAGTTTACTTGGGTCTGTATCAATTTGGTCGGTAACAAGTAAATATTTATAAAAAGCTCTTATTCCTGAAATAATTCTAGCCTGCGAACGTGCACTAATACCTGTTTTATTTAAATCTTCAATAAAATCTTTCAATACACTTATATCATTTTGCGAAAATGTCAGTTCAATATTATGAAGCTCTATGAAAGATATAAGTTTTTCAATATCTGATATATATGATTCAATAGAATTATTGGCTAATGATTTCTCTATTTTTAAAAAAGCCTTAAAACTTTCTACTTCATCCTGAATTTTCATTTTTATTGGTTTGTTCAAAATTATTTATCAAATAATTATGATATAATATTTGTTGGTTTAAGTTATTGAATGAGAAATTCACTAAAATAATGTGTATTTTATGTTGATCTACAGATTATCTCAGATTAACACAGATTTTATTTATGGATTTATCTGTGTTCATTTGCGTCATCTGCGGATTATCCATTTAATTTTTAACCCACATAGTTTTATACAATAGTCATCAAAATTAATAAATTTTAATCAAACAGTACAAAATAAAAAACTTTGTATTTACTTTTGTAAAAACAACTATAAAATGAAGATACTAATAATAAATGGTCCAAATCTAAACTTGCTTGGAAAAAGAGAACCTTCTATATATGGAAGTTCTTCTTTTGAGGAATATTTAAATAGCTTAAAATCGATATTTCCAAAAATCACTTTAGATTATTTTCAATCTAATCATGAAGGTGAGATTATTGATGAAATTCACAAGGCCGATGGTAATTATAATGGTGTAGTACTAAATGCAGCTGCGTATACACATACTTCTGTAGCAATTGCTGATTCTATTGCTGCTGTTTCAGTTCCTGTTGTTGAGGTACATATTTCTAATATCCATAAAAGAGAAACTTTTCGGCAAAAATCATTTATTGCTCCTTATTGTGTGGGTAGTATCTCTGGTTTTGGATTAGATTCTTATCGATTGGCAATATTTAGTTTGGAAAGTAGAAGTTTGAAGTAGAAAATTGAATGGAAAAAAAAATAAATACCAGGAGAAAACCTGACTGGCTAAAAATAAAACTTCCGCAAAAGGATAGTTATGCAGATGTGAAAAAACTGGTTAAAGATAATAATCTACATACAATTTGTACAAGTGGATCTTGTCCAAACCTTGGTGAGTGTTGGGATGCAGGTACTGCTACCTTTATGGTTTTGGGTGATATCTGTACACGTGCATGTAAATTTTGCGCTGTAAAAACAGGTAAACCATTAGCTGTTGATAAAAATGAACCAATAAAGCTGGCTCGTTCCATAAAGGCATTAAAGTTAAAGCATTGTGTTATTACTTCGGTTGATCGTGATGATTTGCCTGATGGTGGTGCTTCTTTTTGGGCTGAGGTGATTACGGAGATTAAAGAACATAATCCCGAAATTACAATTGAAGTGTTAATTCCTGATTTTAATGGTAATACCAAGCATATTCAAATGGTTATTGATGCGAAACCCAATATTATTTCGCATAATTTGGAAACGGTTAGAAGATTAACACCTGATATTAGAACAAAAGCAAAATATGATACCAGTCTGAAAGTGTTGGAATATATTGCACAGTCTGGTATTAGGGCAAAATCGGGTATTATGCTGGGAATTGGCGAAACTTTTGATGAAGTTTTACAAACTATGGACGATTTGCGAGATGTAAATTGCGTAGTAATGACTATTGGCCAATATTTACAACCCACAAAGCAGAATATGGAAGTTCAGGAATATGTAAACCCTGAAATTTTTGAAAAATATAGAGTGGCTGGTTTAGAAAAAGGCTTTCGTTTTGTTGAAAGTAGTCCGTTGGTGCGTTCATCCTACCATGCAGAAAAGCATGTGAAATGAAATTTCTTTGTACCACTCGGAATGAAGTAGCTGAACATCAGTTTATTTCTTATATTCCTTATATGGTAAAAATGTTTAATATATGTCTTTTGTTTTTGAAGATTTAGGTCAAATTCCTTACAAAAAAGCCTGGGATTATCAAATTTCAATATTTAATGATTTACTTGATAAAAAGGCACAAGGCAAACTGACTGAGAATAAACTATTTTTTTGTGAACATCCTCATGTTTTTACTATTGGCAAAAGTGGTAATATTTCCAATTTGCTATTAAGTGAGAAAGTATTAGAGGAAAAAGGAATAGAATATTTTAATATTGACAGGGGAGGAGATATTACTTATCATGGCCCCGGACAACTTGTGGTTTATCCATTATTTGATTTAGATCGTTTTGGAATTGGTACAAGGGATTACGTTTTAAAGCTTGAAGAAATAGTAATTAGAACCGTAAATGAGTATGGAATTAAGAGTAGTCGGTTAGATGGTGCTGCTGGGATTTGGCTTGATTCTGATAAGCCTGCGAAGAGTAGAAAAATTTGTGCTATTGGTGTCCGTAGTAGTAAAAGAATTACCATGCATGGGCTGGCTTTAAATGTAAATACTAATTTATCCTATTTCAATTATATGAACCCATGTGGTTTTACCGATAAAGGAGTTACATCAATGCAAAATGAGATGAATAAAGTTGTTGATATTGAAAGTGTTAAAAGTACTCTGTTTAAAAACTTTCAAATTGAGTTTGGATAATTTAGTCATTTTGCTTTGCTGTCATTTACCCTTCGGCTGTCATTCCAACTGGCTGTCATTTATGCTGCGCATGTCATTCAATTGTCATTTGCTTTTGCTCAAGTTTAGGTTGCCTGGGATATTTTTAATATCTACAATGCATATATCTGGCAAGTAATTAGTATACTTAGAACAACTGACCCAATAGGAATTAGAGTGATACCATTTTAGGATTTTATTAAAAAGTTGGATTATTCTCAACTTATGATTTTTATCCTCAGGTGAATGAAAGAAATCTGCGTTTATCAGTGTACATCTGCGGAAGAAAAATTTTTATCCGCAGATAATCGCAAATTTTCACAGATAATTTAGAATTGTGTAAATTATATTTTTCACCTTTTTGTATCATTAATAAATCCTTGTGTATTAGACATGTTATCAATTAATCATTTGATTATATGACAATTAAGCCAATAATGCCATTTAGGGGTCAGTTGTTCTGATACTGGTCATTAGTAATTAATAGTAATTAATATCTATTTTTAATTAGTGTTTGACCGAAAACTCCAATTTCGTCGTTATGTTCATCTTAAAAACCCGTCATTTACATGAGTAAACTCCTGGTTTTTAAGATTTAACAAGCCTACAACTTGGAATTTTCCATTCAAACACTTCGTTTCCGTTCAGGCACTAATTACCAATGACTTAATGACTAATTCCTACGGTCGCCAAAGGCTTGCTGTAGGCGATGCCTGTAAATTAAAACATAGAAGATGATTATCGGTATCCCAGAATATTTAAACCAGAGTCTTTGCTTTACGTAACTAGTTGTTTATCTGTGGATTTGCTTATTTGTTTATCTGATTGCATTTCAAATCACCAAATCAAATCATCAATGACTTAATGACTACCTAATGACTTAATGACTACCTAATGACTTAATGACTACCTAATGACTTAATGACTTACCTAATGACTTAATGACCATCAACTATTTATTAATCATTAATCATTTAAAAAAGTCTTTCCAGCATTAGCATTATTGAAACCCCTAAGCCTGCTCCTGAAAGAACCAGAGTCCATTCTCGTTTTTTAATATGTATTAGCTTTACTGCAATTGATGAAGCAACTAATATAATAAGTACAATAACAATTTGACCTATTTCTAAACCCAGATTAAATGCCAATAGTGGTTTAACAAGACTTTGTTCCATTCCCAAAAGACTTTTAAGGTAATTTGAAAAACCTAAGCCATGTATCAATCCAAAAATTAATGCTGTTAAATATTTGAAATTATGTAACTGGCTTGAAAAATCTGCCTTTTTTTCAAATATATTTGCAATAGCCGTAATAAAAATTGTTAATGGGATAAGAAATTCTACCAGTTCAGAATCAATACTTACAATATTTAGAGTGGATAATGCTAGGGTCGCTGTGTGTCCAATTGTGAAAGCTGTTACAAGTATCAATACCTTTTTCCAATCTGCTAATAAATATACAGCTGTTAGCGTTATAATAAATAAGATATGGTCAAAAGCCTGGTAATCTATTATATGGCCAAAACCTAATTGCATATAAACGTAAAATAAAGACATAGTTGATTTTTAATGTCAAATATCTTAATAAATATGGTATTATTGCAAACTTAGTGGGTAATTAATTCGTGTCAGTTGGTTATTTGTTTATGCGTTTATTTGTTTATACCCTTATATGCTGATATTGCTTAATATATGTCTGTCATAAATAGATAAATAAATCAACGAATAACCATGGTGGCTTTATACTAAAAATTATCTTAAAGTCAAGCACCCACAAAA
>JAOZNO010000323.1 GCA_029933755.1 Bacteroidales bacterium
TAAATTGTTATATTAACGACCCTTTGTCCATGTTTCTCCTCTTTTTACCTTAATCATTATTTTTTCACTTTATCCATTTATATTTCTAAGCAAATTAATTATCAGCTAACTGGCGGATGAGCTAAAGGTTCATTACTTGTCCCAACTTTCTCAGGAAACTTTAATAAAACACATTTATCAGACCCCGTCCTTTAGAGACTGTCTGAAAATGATAAAAATATGAATTGGCCTGGCATTTCCCGTTGATAGACGGGACAGGTAATGCCAGGTTTAAAAATGATTTGATTTTGATTGGGCTTTAGCCCAACTTGTTAAATACTTGGGCTAAAGCCCGAATTCTAGATTAATCAGATCACCGGCATAAATGCCGGTACAACTCAAAATAATCATCTATAATTTCGTTTTCACACAGTCGCTGAAAGACGAAACTACTGATTTTCAACCAATATCTAAACACTTACATCAAACTCAGATTATTAAGCATTTTATATAAACTCATCTATTTCTAATTTCTCAATAATTTGAGGATAAACAAAGTTGTTAATTTCAAATATATTTGTTTTGCTTAGGATAATTATTCCACAACGTTTTAGAAAGTCTAAATCGCTTGAGAACTCAGCGTTCTTATCCATTAAAATTTCAATCAACTGATTTTTTGTCAAGCTTTTATGCCAAACAAACTGACTAAGCAACATTAACTGATCAGTTGTTAATAAATCTAAAACATTATTATCCACCCTGTTGGGTATCTGAATATACATCTTTTCACCATCATAATTAGTTATATTCGACACCCAATAACTTAAAGCCATTCCAACATTCCCATTAGAAATAGTAAAATACTTATTAAAAATACGGGCATAATTTTTAGCTTTCAAATCACCTTGCTCATCTCCAGCATATTTTTTATTTATTTCATCAATTTTAAACTTAATCCCGGTAGAGTTATGCCTGAACAATATTACTTTTTGCAATAATTCAGAACTAAAAGGTTTAAGACTAATGATATCAGCCATTGATGATTCTAATGGAACAATTTGATTTATGATATTATAACTATGAAAATTTTGCGATAAAATAAAGAATATTTTGTGTCCAAATTTGTTAATTAAGCCATGTAACATCTGAATTAGTATAGAACCATTCTTTGATTTTTGCCACCACAATTCTACATCATCAATAACTACGATTGTTTTTTCAACTAATTTAGTAAAAATTTTATCCGTATCACCATTAATTCCAGTTACTTTACGCAATGCAACATTAAAACTTTTTAGACTAATGGTTCCCTCTAATTGTGCTTTTACATACACAACTTTAACATCCTTCAGATGTATGGAAATAAACTTATGAATAAAAAAGGACTTACCTGAATTTCGTTCTCCCAAAACCAATAAAGCACCTGAAACACCTAACAGGAAGTTCTGCCAGGCAGTTTCTGCCTTTTTGAGTTCCTTTTCTCTACCAAACCAAAAGTCAGTATTATAAAACTCTTTATTCAGAAACAAATGTTTATAATAGAATGGGAGTTTTTGCCTGGTTTCAGCTTTAATTGACAACTCACCAGTAAATTTTAACAAACTACTCAACGGTGCATGAAACTCTTTCTGCTTTGTTTTCAGCTCATCTGCTAATAAGATTGCATTACTTTGTTTATGCCAAAACTGTTCAATCTGTTTATCAAGGAAATTTTTAAAATCGCTATAATATCCGGTTATACTAGAAATTCCTCGAATTGTTTGTGTTTTTGGTAAAAATTGATTCCAGTTATCTGCTTCTTTTTTGAAATTAAATAGCTGCAATTTACTATTTAGCCTTAGGTAGCTTTTCTCTAAACTTTTTACAATTGTTGCATTTAGGTTTTCTGATTCTTGTTTTAGTTCCAGAATATCTGTCTTTTTGGTTTTAAGAAAAGTTCCCATATCAGATATATCCTCTGAAAAAGCTTCCTGTATACCACTTTTGTTATCAATACTATAGTTTATTAAGCGATTATAATTAATTATTGAGCTATCAAGTTCAATAAGCTTTTGGCTTAACAAATCAAAAATTGAATAAATTTCAGCCGTTATTTCATTTGCAATCAATTCCTCAACTAAACGTTTTGATAAAATTCTATAGGTAGAAAAAGCCTGCTCTTTTGAAAACAATCCCGAAACAGAAAAGTTTTCACTCAGTTCTGATTTTTCTGGAATAAAATTATTAAGCTTTTTAAGTTTTAATTCTATTTGTTCTTTAATTTCATTAAATAACATTCTAAAACTTTCATTATCTGATATTTGAAGCTCAAGTAATTCCAGCTTATTTGTGTCAGAACCATTATCAACACATTCAATTACAGCATTTACATTAAATAAAAGTTTTTTAATATTTTCGTTAAGACTAATTTCAATTAATTGATTTATTTCATTAGTTAATTCAAGAACAGAATCATACAAATGAATTGTTACCTTAGTTAAGGCATTATCAAGTTTAAGCTCGTTTAGAAAATAGACATATCCTTTTTGCCAAAAATCGGTAAGAAGTGTAACCCGATTCCTAATTGCATCCACTTCGTGCTTTTGCTTGGTACCCATTTCAGTAATTACATTTACATCGGGTTTTGTATATAAAGCGGCTAAATCATTAATCACTTTTGTTGATAAATCCGAAATGTGTTTGTTTGGATATTCAGACAAAGCATTATTTATATTTACTATTTTGTTCAGTTTTGCTGCTAAGTCACCTTTCTGTTCATTAGTTAATCCAAATACATTTTCTCTTTTATTATCAGATGCCTCAGAAATTAAAGGAAGAGAAAATTGAAACCAGCGATACAACTCCTTTGTATGTGCAAGTGAATCAAAATATAATGAAAACCATCCGGCAAAGTATCCAAAAAGGTTAATATCAGACAGAAACCCAAGTTGATTTACCAGTATTTTTTTATGATTTATTTTCAGCTTGGCCTTTCCGGTGAGCTTCTTTTTTACTTCCAGCTTTCTTTTTATACTTTTTTCTGTTCGGGTATTTACTGAAAAAGAATTAATCTCGTCTCGTTCATATTGTACCTGGAATGACTTTTTTGTAGTTGCCAGCACTTTCAAAATCTCTGCTTGGTATTGAGCAATTGCTTTTTGCTGAATTTCCTTATTATCATCAGCTATTTTAAATAAAGACTCAATTGTTTGATTAGCATAATCATTTACCTGATTAAAATGCTCTAAGAAATTTTGCTTATCAAAAAAGTCGCTATCATTACTTTGCAGCTTATATGTAAGCAGTTTTGTAAGTTTTTCTATTCCTGTTTTTTGAATATTTGTAAAATTTAAAGTTGCAGGATTTATATAATTAGCTGTAAAAAATTCTGTCAGATTTTTGAGTTTATAATAAAGGGTTTTAAGTTCCTCATCTGTTTCTTTCTTTAAATTATACCCGGTACTAATTTCCTCAAAGCTTTTATCAATATTAAGCAGCTCTGATGAACTATCTAGTTTTGGTATTTTCACTAAATGATCAGGTATGAATATCATCTTTTTAAAATAAGACGATGCCTTAACCAATACCACAGTACCCGTAATATCCAAAAGCCGATTTGTAGCATCTACAAATTTACATTCTTCACCTTCAGCAATTTCGGGCAATCCCATAAAAATTAAATCCGTATCTAAGGATTCTTCTTTAATAATATCAAAAACATTTTGCTTATTATATTGATTATTAATAATATTAACTTCAGCGTCAATTCTCATTGACTCAAGAACATAATCAGCTTTTTTGGCTAATTGTTCTCCCTGACGATCAAATTCACTGATACTAATTAACCGAAGCGAAGCATTTTCCCATTCTGGTGATGCCATAAGGAATTTGGCTAAGAACAGTGCAAGATTATTATTTAAACCCTCACCACGCCACCATATATCAATAGTTGTTTTTTTACCAAAGCCTCTTTTTTTATCATAATCCATTAAAAGTATATTCAAATCAAGATTATATAAGCTTTTAATAAGATCAGTAAATTTTTCAGGTTCTGAACTTTGCTTAGACCAACCCATTAATACAGTATTAGGTTCCATTCCTGAAAATCCATAAGTACTTGCTATAATTTCAATACCTTGAAATATATCTTTACAAATTTGCTTACGGTAAAAAATCCCTACATCACTACTTTCGTTTGAGATGGACTGCTCGTGCCTTGGAAAAAGATATTTTGCCGATTTATTCTCTATCAAATCAAAATTAGAAAGCACACCGAATTTACCAACAAGGTTTTTTCCAAAATCAACCAGGTATTTTCGTTTAGATGTGCTTCCACTAAATAAAAGAATATTAGGTTGCCAGTTTCTGTCTTCAATTTTATTTTTATCCATTTTATGAAGTGCAGAACGTGCTATGGAATTCCAAACGCTAATCCATACATCGCCAAAATCGGATTTCATTTCTTTTCTTTTTAGAAAAAGATATATTCCAATCATAATAAACAGTGACAAGGTCATTGCCATAGCATCTATTTTAAACATAACCGCAAAACTGGCAATAAAACCAACAATTCCAAACCATTTTGAGATTCGAAAAGAAGGTCGAAAATCAGTACTTGCAAAGCTTTCAAGAGCATAAGCAAGATTAATAAACCCATAAGAAGCCAAATAAAACATAGAAACGATACCTGCAATCATATTCAAATCACCAATCAGAATACCAATTTCAGCAATGACAAAAATGAGTAGGAGGGCATTACGGGGTTCGTTATTTACACCATAGCCTTTTCCAAAAAAAGCAGGCATAATTTTATCGTTTGCAATTGCCTGAAGAATACGTGGACCACCTAATATACCCCCTAGAGCCGATGATAAGGTTGCGCCCCATATACCCATAACTACAAGTGGTGAGAACCAAGCAACTGTTACCAGGAAATTACTGTCATTTATTAATAAATCCCTATCAATAAATATAGCAATACCAATAGCTAAAAATACATATACAAAAAAGCCAACAATTATTGATGCGAGTGTACCATAAGGAATATCCTTTCCGGGATTTTTAAGATCACCAGACATAGCAACACCAGCTGTAAACCCGGTGACTGCAGGAAAAAAGACCGCAAAAAGAACTTCAAAAGAAATATTATTTGAAGAAGGCAT
>JAOZNO010000324.1 GCA_029933755.1 Bacteroidales bacterium
TAGCTATTACGCAGAGTTTCACAAAGAATACGCAAAGATACACAAAGAACGTTTTGTGTAAAACCGGACACTTTAACTGCTTGGTTATTAGTGGTATATGTCTGTAAAAAATTAAATACTAAAGACATAAACATTCATGTGAAACAACAGTTATTTATAAAAAAATAAGTATGAAAAAAGCATTTATTATTTCAGCAATTATCTTTATTCTGTTTTCCTGGCAAAACACTTTGTTTGCACAATTTAGTGTTTCGTATCATTCATCTTCGTTGCCTAAAGCTGGGTTTGGCTATGATTTTAATGAGAAAATCGGAGTAGAATTACGATTATATACCAATGTCTTTTTTGATGATTTTACACCGGAATTGCTGGTCAAATACAATCTTATAACGAATGAACAGTTTGATTTTTATTCGGGTTTAGGTGGTGTTGTTAACTCTGTTAATGGAATGTTTATTCCGATTGGTTTTCAGTTTAGACCCATTGAAAATTTTAAGCAACTTTCTATTCATGCTGAAATTGCACCACTTTGGGACTTTAATGATCGTTTTATTTTTCTTGGTTCCTGGGGTTTTCGATATAAGTTTAAAAAGAAGTTTGCGGTAAAGGTTGCTGAGTAATTATTGTAATTATGATAGTGGAATTATAACAGTAAAGTTACTTCCTTTTCCCAGTGTGCTTTCAACATTAATCTCCCAGTTGTATACGTTTAGTAATTCTTGAACAATTGCTAATCCGAGACCGGTTCCTCTGTACAGTTTAATTTTGTCATCAATTGTCCTGAAATGTTCAAATATTTCACTTATTTCCTCATTTTTAATTCCTATACCGGTATCCTTAACTGAAATTTTTAATACTCTTTTTTTGTTTTCTATATTCTCAGTTTTTGCAGAAAGAAAGATGCTTCCATTTTCAGTATATTTTATTGCGTTATCAATTAAATGAGTGAAAATTTGTTTAAATCTTTTCTCATCAGCTTTAACTATCGTATTCTCAATATCATTAAGCTTAAGTTCAAACTTCACTTTTTCTTTTATATATACATCTTCAACAATATATAAGAAATAAATATCAGATAAGGTTTTTTTAATATCTATCGCCCTATTATCTAGCTTAATCTGTTTAGATTGAAGTTTTGATAAATCCATAATATTATCAACCAGTAATAAAAGAGAATCAACATTGTCATTAATAATTTTTGAATATTTTTTTCTTGAATTTAAGTCTATATCACCATCACTCATTAATGAAGAAAAACCACAAATTGCATTCATGGGTGTTCTTATTTCATGTGAGAGATTTGATAAAAATACAGTTTTTAACTGGTTTGCTTTTTCAGCTTGTTCCTTGGCAATCTTCAAGTCGCTAGTCCTTTTAGAAACCAAATCTTCCAGGTTTTTATTTGTTACTTCCAGATTCTCGGTTAATGATTGTAACTCGCCACTTTGTTCGGTAATTTGAATATTTTTATCTTCTAATTCAAGGTTTTTTATGTTTAGGTCTTCTGCTTTTGCTTGTATTTGTTCTGCAAGTTCAAGAACTACTATTTCACGCTTTTTTATTTCTGTAATATCTGTGTCAATAATAATAACATTTTTTATTTCACCGTCAGATGATAATACCGGGGTCATATTTGAATGAATCCAAATTTGCTTTCCTATTGATTCTAAGGTATATTCAATTTCATATTGTACGGAAACTTTTTCGTTAAAACATCTATTGATTATTTTGAAAATATAATCAGGTAGCGGCATTTTAAATATATTATTACCGTATTTTTCTTTCATTTCATCCAACGAAAAGGAATAAATGCTTTTAAAAGCACTATTTGCCAATAACATGTTGCCTTTAGCATCCATAATGGTTAATGAATTTTTCATTTCTTTGGCAACTGTTGAAAGTACTTCTAATTCAGAGTTTAGATGTTTAAGCTGTTCTGCCTGAGAAAGTAACTCTTCCTTTTGATTGTTTATTTTAGTGATTTTTTCAGCAAGTTCAATATTTCTATCCTCAACAGCTAAAGCTCTTTGATCAACAAGTTTCTCTAACTTTTTGTTTTGATTAATAATCCACATGGTTGAGAACCTGAAAATAAGAACAAGAATTAATAAGACAAGAAGCACTAATAGGGTTTTAAACCATAAGGTTTTCCAAAAGGGCGGGGTTATGATTACCTTAATACTTTTGATATTATCTTGCCAAACACCATCAGCATTAGTTGATTTTACTTTGAAATCATAATTCCCGGGATTTAAATTTGTGTAGTTTGCAGTTCTTTTATTTCCAGAAATAATATTCCATTCTTCTTCTAAACCTTCTAATATATACGCATATTTGGTCGATTTCTTTTTTGAATAATCCTGTGTGGAAAATGTGAAACTCAGAAAGTTGTTTTCGTAGTTTAAGTTTATGGTATCAGTATTTAGTATGGATTTACTTAGCACAATCTGTCCATTATACTTTTTATTTAATACAATTTCTTTATTAAAAAGCTGAAAACTGTTTATTGAAATCTTACTTGAAAAATTACTTAATGAAATACTATCAGGATGAAAAATATTAAACCCATTTACACCACCAAATAAAAGTTTGCCATCAGGAGTTTTGCAGCTTGACCCGATATTAAACTCGTTACCCTGTAATCCATCTTCTACATCAAAATTTATAAATGTTTTTGATTGTTTGTTAAATCTTGATATTCCGTGGTTTGTACTAAGCCATAAATTTCCCTTTTGATCTTCTTCAATAGCATAAATATATTCATTTATTAAACCATGCTTCCGGTTAAAGTTTTCAAAATGTTCAGTTTTGGGGTCAAAACGGCATAAACCCACCGAGCTTCCAATCCAGAAAATACCATCTTTATCTTCATAAATGCATGTATTAAAATTTGAGCGCAAAGAGTTTTTTTTATGATCGTCTTTGCTATAGTGTTTGATCTCACCTGACAGCTGATTAAGAATGAAAAAACCAGCACCCCAACTTGTAAACCAAATTCTATTTTTTTTATCAATATAAACGGAAGTTAAATCGTTACTTGTTATCAAAAAATCATCTTTTCCGTTAGTCCCATAGTGTGCATTTTCACCCGTTTTAAGATCCAATTTATAAAGTCCATCCTTAAAAGTGGCAATCCATAAGTTACCTGTGTGATCCTTTTTTATATCAAAAATATCTTTAAGAATACTTGTTTTGCCATTAAAGCTAAACTTGTAATCCTTATAGATTCCTGTTTTTGAGTTAAATAAAATCAAACCATGTTCCAGAGTACCTAGCCATAAGTTTACTGAATCTTCTTCACAAATTGACTTTATAGTAGGTGATAAGCTATTTCTTTTTAATAAGTAAAAATCAAAGTGGGTAAAGGTGTTTTCTTCAATGTTAAATTTATTTAGGCCATTTCTTTGAAGTCCAAGCCAAATAGTTCGATTATCTTTACAGAAAATGCTGCGAATAACCTTTCCGCTTATTGAATTAGAGCTATTCGCATCTTTTTTATAAACATGAAATTGTTTTGTATTTAAATTAGAAGTACAAAACCCTTTTCCTACTGTGCTAACAAAAAGGGTTTTAGATTGATCTTCAAAAAGTGTTGGGATATAGTTTCTTGCAAGACTCTGATTGTTTCCTATCTGATTTTTATATTCATAAAAGTGATTTTCTTTTTCAGAAAATAAAAGTAATCCACCACCATAAGTTCCAATAAAAACATTTTTTGAGTGGTCAATTAGTATATGTTTAATATGGTTTGCATTTTTATTTTTTTTGAAATATTCATGCTCCTTTAAATCTGTAAAGGCTTTGGTTTCTTCATTAAACCAAAAGAGACCATTTTTTGTGCCAATCCAAAATCTAAACTTATTATCCTGAATAATAGAGGTGATTTCAAACTCGTTATGTTTGCCTGTTAAATTATTTGCCGGAAAATATTGTGAGACATTACTGTTTTTGCTATTTATTTTAATTAACCCGTTTTTTGTACCAACCCATATGTTTTGATTTGTGTCCTCAAACAAAGCAGAGATATTTTTATTGTTGAAGTTTGACGAAAAGTCTTTAAAGTCAATCTGTTTGTAGTTAATATTTCTATTAACCGGCAATACAGTTCGATTTAGACCATTACGAGTTCCTACCCATAGATAGTTTTTTGAATCAATAAATACACAGCTTATGATATTTCCTACAGAACATAAGGAGTTATTATCTTTTGCAGCACACGAATAAAATTTTTCATATTTTTGGTCATAGCAATTTAGCCCCCCACCTGTAGCTATCCATAGTCGGTTGTAACGATCAACAACTATGTCTCTAATATCATCAGATGAAATACTGGTTTTATCATCATAATCATGAAAGTAGCTTGTGATTTTATATCCGTCAAATTTATTTAACCCATTTTCGGTACCAAGCCAAATAAATCCAAATAAATCCTGAGCTATTGCCAAAACAGAGGTTTGAGAAAGTCCTTGTTCACTTGAATAGTTCTCAAAAATGAGATTTTTCTTTTGTGCATAAAAATTCCAGCTACTCAATAGGAATACCAGAATTAAAACAAAATTTACTGTGGGCTTTGGCTTAAACACATCGAAATATAAGAACTATATTTCAGAAATAGGAATTTTTATTGAGAATTTTGTTCCTTCATTAATTTTGCTACTTATTATAATGTTGCCATTTAGTTTGTCTGTAAGGCTTTTAACCAGTGCAAGTCCTAAGCCAGTACCCCTATATAGCTTTTGTTTGTCATTTTCAACTCGTCTAAAAGCATCAAATATTATTTTTTGTTCTTTTTCTGCAATTCCAATACCGGAGTCATTTACAAATATTTCTAATTCAATGGGTGAATTTGCCTTCGGTTGAAATTTTTTGTTTTCATCATAATCTGATTTGCTTATTTTAAACCCAAATTCAACAAAGCCTTTTTCAGTATACTTAATGGCATTTTGAACAAGATTAAATACTATGTTTTTAAAAACTGTGGGGTCAGAATTTAACTTGAGTTTGTTATCGTTAATAAACTGAACTGAAATGCTTTTATTAGTTTCCTTAATGCTTGTTGTTATCTCACTATAAATCTGTGAAAATAGCTCATTTAATGAGAA
>JAOZNO010001075.1 GCA_029933755.1 Bacteroidales bacterium
GATCAAAAAGAATATGTGCATCACTGCTTTTAGGAAATGTGTATCGTTGAAACCCTGTTCTGGTTGTAGCAGTCAATTCTGCCTTTATATTGTAGTCATCTAAGTAAACGGAATAATATCCCGTTGATGCTTCTTCGTTATCATGACTGAATTTTGAACGATAGCCTTCATCAGGGTTCGCTTCGGTACCTGATTTTATTTTAATTTCTCCTGTCGTTGGCATGCTTATAAAACCGCTCATAATCCATGAATGTACATTGCTAAACCCAGAGATACTTTCAGTAGTATATTCATAACCAGCATCCAGCATCCCAGTTGGATCCATATTGTCAGGACTTAGCTTTACCATTCCAAAAGGTAGACAAGGCCCGGGGAAAAGCATCCAACGAGAACTTGAAGTTCCGAGTAGCGGATCTACATAATCAACTGGCTGTTTTTCCTGAGAATACAAATTGGAATAAAGCAACATTACTAATAATAAAAGTATTTTTTGCATAAAGTATTTTGGTTTATATGTTATATCATTTATTCAATGTTAGATAATTAATATTTTGCGTGTTGGTGATATGTTTATTTGGTTATTCGGTGATGATAAAATCACCAAATAAACGGATAAACAAATAATCAGAACATTATAAAATTAAAAAAATACAGAATATTTAAACCAGAGCCTGTATTTCTTTTGAGATATCTTTTTAAACATTTACATGAAAAATTAATGATTAAAATTCTTAAAGGTTATTTAAACGTATTTAAAAATATTTCAGGAGTCCTGGCTAATTTTTTACTTGTATAATTATAGAATACAATATTCGTTTTTGCTTTCACGATTATTTTCTGATTTGATATATTAACAATACGGTAGTAAATATCACAACCCTTATTTGAAATATCATCTACTGCAACATCAATTCTAAGCTTATCTCCATATAATCCTTCAGAAGTATATAAAATAACTGAGTCTGCCATTATAATTCCAACACCATCAATATCTTGCTCAGTGAAACTCTTATCTGCCAATAGTCTAATTCTCGCCTCATGAATTATTCCTAAAACAGAATCATTACCAAGGTGCCCTCCATAGTTTATATCCGTAATTCTAACTTCAAGTTGTGTTGAAAATTTGAAATTATCAGGAAGTATCAATTTTACACGTGCCATGTTATTCCTTATTAAATAAATTTATTTATCTGACTTACGAATCTCCAAAATACAGAGTGTTTTTGCCGGCAATTGAAAAGTTATGGGTGTATTTTTATCCGAAACGACAATCCGTTTAACAGAGTATTCTTTTGT
>JAOZNO010000325.1 GCA_029933755.1 Bacteroidales bacterium
GAGTTTCACAAAGAATACGCAAAGATACACAAAGAACGTTTTACATAAAAACAGATAATTAAAGGCTTAGTTATCAGAAATACAGCGGCGCACATGTCTACAAATCGTTAAACATAAACATACATGCGAAACAACAGTTATCTTTAATTATATTTTAAAAAGTAATTGTATCAAAACCCCATATTAAATTAGCAATACAGAGTTTCCGTTCAAATATTTAACAATAAAACAATTTTACAATAGATTTTTGTTGTACCTTAGTCCAATTAATTAGAGCTTGTCTATAAAGTAAGTGTTTGGTTCAGAATGTTCGTTTTCAAGGCTTGCAAAGTCACAAAAAGCGCAGTTTACTTTTGTAAATGAGCATTTTTTTGACAAGCGTAACGCAGAAAACGGACTTTATGGACAAACACTAATTAGTTAATGTTGAACTTATGGTTCATAAACTTTTATAAATTGTAAAAAATAAAAAAATACTATTAATGACAAAATCGTTATTAGAAGAATCAACGATTAGTAAACGTTTTTTATTCCCACGGGCAAAGCATTTTGATTCACCTTTTTGGTTAGAATCTGATGGGAATAAATTATCCTGTTACCGGCTAATGAATCATCCAGGTGCAAAAACACTGGTTGTTTTTCATGCCAGCAGCGAAGTGATATCTGATTACCTTGATATATTTGCTCCTGAAATTGATGAAATGGGCTATAATATTCTTATTGCAGAATATAGAGGCTACTCACTATCTGAAGGTTATGCCACCTTAATAAATATTCTGGAAGATATGAGTGCTGTAATAACAGGAAGTAAAGTTGCTCATGAAAACATTGTGGTTTATGGACGTTCAATAGGTTCAATATATGCTGTAAATGCTGTAAATAAGTTTAAAAAAATTGGGGGACTAATTCTGGATAATGGTATTGCTGATTTTTATGAACGTTTAAACAGACGAGTCAGTCCAGAGGATATTGACACAACGGAAAATAAACTCAGATCAGAAATTCTAAAACATTTTAATATTGAGAAAAAAATTAAAGCTTTTAAAGGCAATACTTTAGTATTACATTCAAACGAAGACCGAATAATTAATGTAAATCATGCCAAACAAGTTTACAAGTGGGCAAACGAACCTAAGCTTTTAAAACTTTTTAGTGAAGGAGAACATAACTCTCTATATGAAACAAACCGTACAGAGTATTTTAATACGATAAAGATGTTTATGGAAAGCGTGTAGGTAGACAGTATTCAGTGGGCAGTTGATTTGGTGATTTGAAGATTTGTTTATTCGGGGATTTGAAAAATAACCAGATAAACAAATAACCAAATAACCAAATAACCAGATAAACAATTAACAACAGATACCGGAGACTGCGAATTGAAAACCGGGGACTGAAAAAAGTATTTTTATTTAATCTTCTCAAGCAGATTTTCTATATTTTGTATTCTTTGCTCAATTATTTCTTCTTTAATAAAAGAATCGGTAATTATTTTTCTTATTTGCCAAACCCTTTTTATGCTATCAATTTCAATATAATAATTTTGAAAATTCATATTTATCGGGCTTAAAATTAGTTCCTCATCTTTCGTCTCAGGAATTCCAATTGTCAAATTATTTTCATGCAGAATAAGAATAGCACTTTGTTCCGGCAAATCATTAATATCATTAAACTCTATTCGTTTTGCTATCAAAATATCACCCTGTTTTATTCCAGAATACATTCCAAGCATAGATGAGTTAAAACTTTCAAATGCAATATAGTTTTGTTTTAATCCAGGTAAACTAATAATGGGTAATTTATTTAAAAACTCATTATTATTATATTTTTTAGTAAATTCTTTTTTGTTTATTAAAGAAACAAAAGGAATATCGCTTCCTGCCTTATTTGATAGTGAAAGATGCAACTTTTTATTAATCAAATCAATATGGTAAATCTCGTTAATAGTTAACTCACTAGTTAATAGCTGATTCAGATTTAGTTTAAAGTATTCTGCAATACTTATAATCGTATCAATTTTTGCTTCGGCTCTCCCCTCTTCGTATGCACCAATGCTTCCACGTTTTAAATTAAAAAGGTCGGCAAAAGCGGTTTGGCTTAACTTTTTTACCGTTCTTATTTTCTTTATATTTTTCCCAAAAAAAGACACCTTCGAATGATTATTGATGAATGAATAATGATTAATAGTGGCTCTGGTTTAAAATAACTGTGACGCTTATAATAATATCTTTTGTATTAATTTACAGGTAATTAGTCATTAATTCATTGGTAATTAAAAATAGATGTTAATTACTAATGACCAGTATACTAATTAGAGCATGTCCATAAAGTCGACACTTTAGAAAAACTTCGCAAGTTCAAAAAACTTACTAAGTTAGTACTCAACTTGCAAAGTCTTTCAGACTTGGTAAGTTTCCATGAAATGCACACTTTATGGACAAACACTAATTACTTGCCAGATATAAGCAATACGGATATTAATAATATCCCAGACAATCTAAACCAGAGCCACTGGTAATTAAAATGAAAGGTAATTTTATTTAATTACTAATCATCAATATACTAACTACTTAGATGACATAAGTTGTGCTGACAATACAAAGATCACATTTATTCTAAACTACAGCCTTAATAGTTTACTACTATTCGTCATGTAATATACGATATTAATCAATTAAATGCTAATATTTTTTGTTATTGCTAATATTTTTAGCATATTTGTATAGTCCAAATTGGTTTGCAAATAGTTCTTTGATTTTTAATAAACTTAACGAAGATCAAAGCTCACAGCGAAGTCAATTAATTTAACGATTAAGTAAATCTAAGGCTTTCAAATTATTGAACCCCAAGATTTTCTAAATTGGGACAAGCAAAATTATCAAAAATATTTAATAATCAAAATTCAAATAAAATGGGACTATTTAAAAGAATTTTTAAAATTGGTGAAGCTGAAGCTCACTCATTAGTTGATAAACTTGAAGATCCAATCAAATTAACAGAACAAGCAATAAGAGATTTGAAAGAAGATTTGGGTGAAAGTATAAAAGCTTTAGCAGAAGTAAAAGCAATGGCTATTCGTGCAAAAAACGAAGTTGAGATGCACAATAGTAAGGCAAAAGATTTTGAAAATAAGGCGATTGCTTTAATAAAAAGAGCACAACAAGGCAGCATAGATGGTGCAGAAGCTGATCGGTTAGCAACATCAGCACTTGCCAAAAAAGATGAACATATAAGAAGTTTATCTGGAGCTGTGGAAAATCAGAAGAAATTTGATGTGAGTGTTGCCAAACTAGAAGGAAGCATAAAGAATTTAAAAATGAACATCTCTAAGTGGGAAAATGAAGCACGAACGCTAAAAGCAAGAGCAAAAGTAGCCGCAGCTACAAAAAATGTAAATAAGCAATTAGCGGGTGTTGATTCGTCAAGTACGATTGCGATGCTGGAAAGGATGAAAGAAAAAGTAAATCAGGAGGAATCAATTGCAGAATCTTATGCTGAAATTGCAGAATCAAATGTAAGTGTTGAAGATGAAATAAATAGTGCATTAGAGGAATCCCACAGTTCATCAGATGCTCTTGAAGCATTAAAAAACAAACTGGCTTTGGGTAGTGGTGACGTTGAGGATGTTTAAATTAGATAGTATCTCATATAAAACACAAACTATTAAAAGAAAAATCAATAAAAAAGGCTTAATATTAAATTATTAAGCCTTTTTAAATTATAAACAATTATATATTATTCTACATCCCAGGTACTTCCACTGTTTAATAAATCATCCATATTTTTGATTTTAGCAGTTGCCTTAACTTCTTTTATCTGAGCTTCAACACGCTCATCATAAGTATGTGCTTTTACCGCACGTATTACTCCAAATGCCACAGGAAAATCCGGGAATCTCATATTTATTAAAGCCAAATGTAAAATAGGATCCTCTTCATGTGCATCGTGTACTAAAATATCCTCTTTAGTTACTCCGTTTTCACCAATCGTAACTACTTTTAGTTTCAGTCCATCCAACACAAGACCTTTATTCTTTTCTTTACCAAAAATTAAAGGTTCACCATGTTTTACAATAATCGTACGATCTTCTTTATGCTCTCTATCAGTTAAAGCACTATGTGCACCATTATTAAAAATCACACAATTTTGTAGTACTTCAATAACAGAAGTTCCTGCATGTTTTTCAGCGTCTTTAAATATTTCAATATTTAATTTGACATTGTTATCTATTCCACGGGCAAAGTATTTACCTTGTGCACCAATAGTTAACTCACCAGGATGAAATGGATGTTCAACAGTACCGTATGGTGATGTTTTTGTCTTCTGACCGAATCTTGACGTAGGCGAAAATTGGCCTTTCGTTAGCCCATAAATTTCATTATTAAAAAGAATAATATTTAAATCTACATTCCTCCTAATTTCATGTATAAAATGGTTTCCACCAATGGCCAGCGCATCACCGTCACCGGTAATTTGCCAAACACTTAGCTTTGGATTGGCCGTTTTAACACCTGAAGCAATAGCTCCTGCCCTACCATGAATTGAATGGAATCCATAAGTATTCATATAATACGGAAAACGAGATGAACAGCCAATACCAGATATTACTGCATAATCTTCAATTTTGTGATCCATTTCTGCCATAGCTTTTTGTACGGCATTTAAAATTGCCATATCGCCACAACCTGCACACCAACGAACTTCCTGATCGCTTTTGAAATCCTTGGCTGTATATGATTTAGTTTCAATCATGATTATTTTTCCTCCATTACTTTAGTAACCACTTCTTTTAATTCAGAAACAGTAAATGGTAAGCCTTGTACTTTATTATATTGATGATATTTATATTCTGGAAAATATGATCGTAAATAATCAACAAATTGACCTAAGTTCAATTCGCAAACAATTCTTTTCTTAAACTTTGCCAAAACCTCTTCAGTATTTTTAGGTAAAGGTTTGATGTAATTAAAATTAAGAAGAGCTACTTTTTTACCTTCTTCTCTAAGCTCATTCATGGTGCTTATTAAATGACCATAAGTACCACCCCAACCAATCACACATACATCAGCATCTTCATCTCCCATAA
>JAOZNO010000326.1 GCA_029933755.1 Bacteroidales bacterium
AATTCTTCATTTGTATTTTCTTCCTCTGCTCCTATTTCTTCATCCTCTTCTATCAAATTTTCCTCAGCTTCTTCTAAGTTCTCCTCTTCCTCATTCATATCTTCAGATATAGTTTCTTCCTCTTCCTCCATAATGATTTCTTCATTTTCCTCCACTTCTTCCAACATTATTTCTTCTTCCTCATCACCTTCTTCTGATTCTTCTTCAATAGTTTCCTGTTCAGTTTCTTCCTCTACTTCATTTTCATCAGATGTACGAACATCCTCGTTAAAATCTTCTTCTTTTTGTGCTTCATATTTAGCAATTTGTGCCAAAAAGTTATCTTTTATTCTCTGGCTTGCCGGAAAGAACATATAAGGATTATCTTCATTCTTAACCGGAGGTTTCCGTTCTTTATCTTTAAGGTCAACAATATAATCGTTAAAATCATCAAATGAAGATACACTTTTCATGGTTCCACGTGTATAGGTAAAGAAAAACCAATCTTTATCATTAACAGGAATATAAATGTTTATTATATCACCACTTCTTTTAGGCGCCAATTCAATATACCCATCAACCATTTTATTAACCGGGTTATTATGAATACTACCTATGCCAATAGATCCTTTTGATAAGAATGATCCACTGTTCCTGTTCCAAACCATTTCTACATCAGTAAAAAAAATGGCCTTATTCATTTCTTCCGGGCTAGAAGTAAAACTACCCATTAATGCCATATCATTTACTATTTTTTGCGAACGATCCAGACCAAGTAATTCTTTTAAACCTGTTTGAAATCGCTTAGATGATGCATCAACAGCCTCCAGTTCGTATGACTGATTAAGCTTATCGGCCATATAATTTAATGCTCCTTCATGAAAGTAAAAGTCTACCCCTAACATAATATCCATTCCTAAACTTCGGGATTCCATATTGTATCTTAATTTACCGGCAGAATTCAGCTTAACTTGCCCAAGATTAAGTGCAAAATCAATATTTCCCTCACCAAGAGCGATACATAGCTTTTTATGTATTGATAAATAATTGCCTTCAATTTCAGGATTTACCAATTTTGCAGAGTCTGTTACCTCAAAATATCCTGTCCTTTCGTTATAATAAAGCATACCACCCGCATTAAAAATTTGCCTGTCAGCAAACCTTTTCCGACTGGTAAAAAATGCAGGATAAACACCTACAGAGTCATTTGTTTGAAAAACACTTGCAAAAAGCTTTCTTAAATCTTTATCCTTTGGGACTTTCGGAATAGGTATAACAATACTATCAGGATTTATATCAGCCCTGAAGCCCATCCAAAAACTAGAAATACGATGGGTACATTCATGATTAATTTTTGAATATCCATCAAAATTCAGCAATCTATTTTCTGCATTAATTTTTACTCGACCGAAATAATTAAACTCCGGACTCAATTGAAACTGGTCTTTTTCAGCAATACTTCCTAAAGCAACAGTTTTAAAAACGGTATCCACTTTAATTTCATTAAAATGGATAATTGACATACTATCCTGTCGATCATAATATTCATAATCTCCGGATGCAGTATATTTTTTTGCACCAAAAATATCAACAATTGAACTGTAAAACTTATGGTGACGCGAAGTTGTATTTGCAACTATACGCGCATTATCAAGTGTTTGTATAGATGCATCTTTTTCAATAATTATTGAACTTGCCGGATAAATGTGAGCATCAGCAACTTTAATTAACTTCACTCCTTTTGCAGTAATAATATTACTATTTATATCATATGATGATGAACGAGCAATAAAATTTAAAGAATCCTGATCCGGATGAGTTGAAATAAATTTAGAACTTGCCAACAACTCATCAGAAGAATAACTAGTATCTGAAAGTAAAACCTGGTAATCCTCAATCTTATCAGCGCTATACTGGTTTGTTAGAGAGTCTAAAAGAGCAAGATCCGCACTTAAAGAATCAGTTTTTAACCTTTCAAGCGAACCTACATCAATTAAATCCACTCCCATATACCAGGTAAAATAATTCATGTAACATTTATATTGGTTTACAGGGAAATCAATATATGAACTATCACCATTTGACTTAAAAAGACCAATATTATTTTTAAAATCAACATTTGCATTCACATTATAAGTTAAAAAGGGTGATTCAATTAGCTCAACCGGCTGTAGACTAAAATCAGCTGTATCAGCCTTAAATGTTTCTGAATAAAAGGTATAGCTTTCCGATTCCAAAAAAGCATTTTTAAAAGTCATACCGCCTTTTCCTTCTAGTTTAGTTGGCGTTAATCTTAATTGTCCGGCAAACTCGGCCTGGTTCTTATAGCCATTTAACGAATCATTTATTGTTGATATGAACATTTGCTCTCTTAAAGGCTCCCAATGCACATAGGTCGTATCTCCATAAATATCAGGGTATTGTGTTTTCGTAGAGTCCGTATCGAATAAATCCATTACAAGCTTGTTCGAATAAGTATTCATAGAATCAGGAAAGAAAACAAAGTCTTCTGAATAAACATGCGTATTCAAATAGTGGAGCTTTCCATCTCCCTTTATTCCTTTATTGTTAAGTGTTATCGTATTTTCATAAACGGCCAAACCACCGTATAGCTCCATACCCGTAGAATCCAGTTCGTGAATAAAACCCAATGAAGAATCCCCCTGAACCGTTAAAGTTTCCTCAAAATCAGGAAAAACACCGCCCGAAGTGAACACTCCATTTATACTTATATTTTTCTTTGTAATGGTATTTAAACTATCAATCTCAAAAGGGTAATTAATAAATTGCACTTTACTCCTGTCATAAACAGTATCTTGCTCATTATTACGGTCATAAAACACATAGGATGTATCTTTACTCTCAAATATAGGATAGTTCGGAAAAATAGAATTTCCCGCCTTGTTTTCAGCCTCATCAATAAGTAAGGTACCTGTTACATTTTCAATTACGGAATAAACCGGGGCATATTCATAAAGACTATCATCATTTTTTTCTTCGCTACGATATACCAGCTTTAGAGAGTCAATTTGCTCTAAATCAACCAAAAAATCCTCATAATTAAACGTTAAGCCTTCACCATACAAGTTTGCCAGTCCTGCTTGTAATTGCCCATCAAAATCAATTTCAAGATCCGCTTTAATATGTAATTCTCCATTTTCAGGAATAATTCCCACCCGTCGGTTATTACTTAATGCAAAAGGCTTAACACCATAAATTGTCAAAACCAAATCATTAAGGTTTAAAGTAGCGTTATTTCCTTGTCTTGGTTCCGAAATAATTTCTATTTCATCATAATCCTTTGTTCTAAACTTTGCCTGAACATAATCAAATAATTTTTGTTCTGCATAAGCTACTTGCGCATTAGCATCGTAATGAATAAAACCTTTTTTTCCAAGGATAATCATAAGTTGCCTTGTGTATTTAACTTCCTGTTGCAAGTAATTTGCAAGCTGAATTGGTCCAAAAATGAACATTCCTTTACGAACCATACTATTAATTGCCTCCAAAGGATGAACATTATCCATCAGGCCTAAACGCTCGTATTCATCATCAGAATAAAAACCATAAGATCTAAAGATAGCTTTTCGATAAGTAGTTCCAGGCGGTGTTTTAAAATAAATGATGCTATCCAGCAATGAAAAACTAATGTGCTGTATATCAATATCCAAATCATGATATGTGTCAATAAAGAGACTACTAATCTCATTTCGCCGATCATTAGTTAGTAGTAACTTTCTATCTTTTATAATATAATTTAAATCAATATCAGTTGCATATACTGAATCCTCTTCCAGGTTAATAGAAACATCTGCCTTTTGTGAAAAAATTCGATTCCTGCTAAATAAAAACATTGATGACTCTGCACGTGCCATTAGTACTTTCTCTTTATGAAAACGTAATATTGCTTTTTCTCTGTCTTCTCCTTTTCCCAGGAATTTAGCTCCCTGCATTAAAAAACCACCCCAATAATTAACGCCCGGTACTATATTGGGCAGATTTATACGTTGTTCGTATGACTCAAACCTGGGATAACTTGCCTTTTCACCCGTGGCATTAGCAATAATTTTCTCTTCAAGATGCCCCAAAAGCGAGCCATTAAAATAAAGTTTATTTGTAAATCTTACACTATCTGCTTTTAATTCAGGCCTTATTAATTTAACCCTATATTCAGAAAAACTAGCATAAACACTATCCGGTGAATAATTTCCACGCTCCCACGTTATTTTACCACCTTTGCCAAGCCATAAATTTGTAATTGGATAATAATAACCACTGGTATTTATTACAATAAAACTATCACGCTTTGCATAACATATCAAATTGGTTTTATCAAAACTTATTTTTAAACCTTCCGTTTCATTATATATAAGTTTGTAATTATCGTTATCAAAAGACCACTTTACAGCCCGGTTTTCAAAAAACGTCATGCTATCAATAAATAGATTAACAGACTTAAAAAGCTTATTTATTTTGGAGTTGTTAAAGTTCTGCTGTCGTGAATAAAACTCAAATGCCTCTGTCCATTTAGTTATATTAGCAGTTTGTTTGTCAGAATTTATAATACTTACATACAAATTTATAAAATCATAAAAATGGGGATATGCATTTGCCCTTTTCTTTAATAAATTATTTGATAATTTGATAATAAGATTCTTCTGCGCCAGACTCAATTTACCTGAATTCCATACATTTACAAAGGCTATATAAGCCTGTTCTGTTAATTCTTTTTTATTTGATTTTTGAAGATGTAGATTAAGTTCTTTAAGGTAAGCAGTATCAGTAGTAAATTTCAGTCTTTGTGCTTTTGCCTGCACACTACTAAATACGATTATAATAAGTATAGATAATATTTTTACAGACTTCAGCATTATTGTTTATTTAGTAGTATCCTTTCCACATAACGTAGAAATAACAAATTTATTAAAATAAAAATAAACAAGCATACAATTCAAATCAAATTTTTGATACTACTCTGAAAACATTGATATTCTGCATTCAGCCGTTTGGTGGTTTTTTAATAGATAGTCTCTGCAAGAAAACGGAAAATACTGCGTTATTCTCGTCTTAATTTCCAGTCATTTACAAAAGTAAACTCTTG
>JAOZNO010000327.1 GCA_029933755.1 Bacteroidales bacterium
GTTCTTTATTTTGTGATAATCATTGGATATGGCTTATGGCTTTCCAGAAAGATAAAGAGTAGTGATAGTTATTTCAGGGGGGATAGAAAATTTAGTTGGTGGATCATGATGGGTCAGGCCTTTGGTACCGGAACACATGCTGAGAATTTTGTTGCTCAAACGGGAGCAAGCTTTCATCTTGGGTTTGCAGCTATTTGGTATCAATGGAAAAACATGATCATTACACCATTCTACTGGTTAATTGCCCCATGGTACAGAAGGAGCGAAAGGACAACTGTAGGTGAAATTATTGAAGACAGATACGGTAATAAAATGGGTACTTTCTACTCTGTATTCGCCATTCTGTTTTTTATTTTTGCTCAGGGAGTGATGCTTAAAGGAGGTGGAAAAGTTATCGCTATTGCCACTGGAAATATGATTTCTGTTAATTCTGTTATCCTTGCAATGACTGTTGCCTTTGTGGTGTATAGTTTTTTTGGAGGAATGGTTGCATCAGCCTATGCAAATTTTATTCAGGCTCTGATGATTATTGTTTTATCTTTTATGTTAATTCCGACAGGGCTTAACGCTGTTGGTGGATTTGAAGGTATGCGTGCTTCACTACCTGAAGAATTTTTCAATCTGTTTAGTGATAAAGTTGGCATTGGGGCGTTTACAATTTTAATGTTAGCGCTTAATGGGGTGGTTGGAATAACAGCCCAGCCTCACATGATTTCAATGTGTGCCACGGGCGACACAGAACGTGCGGGTCGTGTAGGTCAAACCTATGGCTCTTTTATAAAACGATTTGTTACTATTGGGTGGGCACTTACAGGCTTAATCGTTGCAGCATTATTAGTTCAAAACGGACAAAATCTGGATGATCCTGAAATGGCATTTGGATATGCAACCCGTGTTCTTCTTCTTCCCGGATTAACAGGTTTAATGGTGGCTTCCGTATTGGCGGCCAACATGTCGTCAGCATCCAATTTTATGGTAAATACAGGTGCTCTTTTTACACAAAATTTCTATAAAAAGTATATAAAAACAGAAGCATCGGATAAGCAACTACTTCATATGGGTAGGATATCAGGTGTTGTTTTAACAATGCTTGGGGTGTTATTTGCACTATATATCGAAAATGTTCTACAAGGGTTTTTATTTATTGAAACCATAGCAGCATTTATGGGAATAATGGTCTTTGGTGGTAATCTTTGGAAAAGAGCGAATAGGTATGGAGCCATTTCAAGTGTGATCACAGCCTTTTTGGCGTATTACTATTTAAATTATTTAAATATTGGGAATTGGCAATTAGTATATAAATGGGAACCAGAAACCTTTGGCTGGGCGATGTTGGTTGGATTTATCTTTTTCTTTATTGTTAGTCTTGTCACAAGACCGGAGGGTCAATCTAAAATTGACAAATATTTCGACAATATGAATAGAGTATCGGACGCTAAAGTTATCGGTTCTGATGGAAAGAAGCCTTTGGCAAGAGATTATGGAAAGGATCTTCTTTTATTAGATTTTATGTCTTGGTTTAAAAAAGAACGATGGGAAGATTTTACTTCCAGGTATCGAGAGGATTGGCTAGGATTCTTGCTTGCCTGGATTTTTGTAATAGTTTTAGTATTCGTCGCTTGGTTGGTTATTCAGTTTTAATGTAATAGGAAGAATGGGAAATAAATATTTTGATATTCAGGTCAACGGTTACGGAGGTGTAGATTACAATCAAAATGATCTGACCTTAGAAGATTTGCGACTTTCCTGCTCAAAACTGAAAGATGACGAAATAGAAGGAATTTTAGCAACAATTATTACCGCTGATTTTCAGGATATGATCTTGAGAATCAGAAAAATAGTAGATCTACGAAAACAGGACGAATTAGTTCATAAAATTATTAAAGGGATTCATATTGAGGGGCCTTTTCTTAATAATGCTGATGGTTACCGAGGAGCACATCCCAAAGCACATATCCTAAGACCTGAAATTGATAAGCTAAAAGAATTACTCGATGCTGCAGATGGTCTGTGCCGTATTTTTACTTTAGCTCCTGAAATTGACACCAACAATTTGTTAACCAGATATTTATATTCTTGTGGAATAATTATATCCGCTGGACATTGTAATCCTAATTTGGAGGAATTAAAATCGGCAATTGATGCCGGATTAAGTATGTTTACTCATCTTGGAAACGGCTGTCCACAATCCTTACCCAGACATGATAACATCATCCAAAGAGTATTGTCTTTAAAAGACGATCTAAAAATATGTTTTATTGCTGATGGTATTCATATTCCGTTTTATGCTCTAAAAAACTATATTAAAATAGCAGGAATAGAAAATTGCATCATTACAACAGACGCAATGGCAGCAGCAGGTGCAAAAACAGGACGATATACTATTAGCAATATTGAATTAGAAGTTGGGGAGGATAGAATAGTCAGAGAACCTGGTAAACCAAATTTTGCAGGTTCAGCAATAGATATGCCCTCAAGTGCTTTTAATTTAAAAAATGAAATTGGGCTCACAAGTGAAGAAGTTGTTCAGCTCACATCATTTAATCCTTCATTAATTCTAAAAACAAAAACATGAATGTTATAATTTCAAAAACAAAAAAGGAATTAGGATATAAAGCTGCGGAAAATGGTACCAAATTAATTAATGAGGCTATAAAAAAGAATGGCAAAGCAAATATTATTGTGGCTACAGGTGCTTCTCAGTTTGAAATGCTTTCTGAACTTATAAAAATGGATATTGATTGGTCAAAAGTTACAGGATTTCATCTTGATGAATATATTGGTTTACCAATGACACATCTAGCTTCGTTCAGGAAATACCTTAAAGAAAGATTTGTTGATAAAATTAATATCAATCAATTTTTTTATGTAAATGGAGATAATGAACCCATACAGGAATGTGAACGTTTAGCGAATGTCATCAATCAACATCCCATTGATGTAGCTTTTGTTGGAATTGGCGAAAACAGTCATTTAGCTTTTAATGACCCCCCAGCAGACTTTGAAACTTCTGCACCATATTTGGTTGTAGAGCTTGATGCAGATTGCAAAAAGCAACAAATGAGTGAAGGCTGGTTCAAAACGATTAACGATGTGCCTCAAAAAGCAATTAGTATGTCAATAAAGCAAATTATGAAATCTGAAAATATAATTTGTAGTGTACCTGATTCAAGAAAAGCATGGGCGGTTCAAAAAACAGTTGAAAATAATGTAACAAACCAGTATCCTGCATCTATCCTGCAAAATCATAAAAACACCTGGCTCTATTTAGATAAAGGCTCTGCAACAAACTTACATTAACTAAAAAATGTCATGAAAAAAATTACAACTATTCTATTTCAGATAATTACTCCAATAATTATTATTGTTTTAACTTCTCCTTCATGTTCACAAAAAAATGAGCATGACAACATCTATGATCTGGTTGTATACGGTGGCACTTCTGCCGGAGTAATTGCAGCAGTTCAAGCTGTTAAGTTAGAAAAACATGTTGTACTTATTGAACCGGGCAATCATCTTGGCGGATTAAGTTCCGGTGGATTAGGTGCTACAGACATCGGTAATAAAGCAGCAATCGGTGGCCTTTCCAGAGACTTTTACAAGCGTGTAAATCAGCACTACCATCCAGGCTCGGATTCTACTGCAAGCATGTGGACATTTGAACCTCATGTTGCTGAGAAAATATTTAACGATATGATAAAGGAAGCTGGTATCAAAGTAATTTACAACGAAAGATTAGATTTAAAAAATGGAGTAAAAAAAACCGGAACAAGAATTAGCGAAATAGTTATGGAATCCGGATTATCCATTAAAGGTAAAATGTTTATTGATGCAACTTATGAAGGGGACTTAATGGCAGGTTCAGGTGTGGATTTCACCTATGGCCGTGAAAGCAATAAGCAATATAATGAAACCTTAAATGGCATTCAAACAGCTAATGCTATATATCATCAATTTAAAAACCCGGTTGATGCCTATATAATTCCAGGAAAAGCTGAAAGTGGTCTATTGCCTGGAATTCTTGATGATGGCGGTCCCGGTATTGACGGTGATGGAGATCATCGAATCCAGGCATATTGTTTTAGAATGTGCCTAACAAATGTACCTGAAAACAGACTTCCTTTTCCAAAACCTCACAATTATAATCCGATGCGTTATGAACTTTTGCTACGCTACACAAATACAGGCGTGTTTGATGTTTTAAATCTTTCAAAGCAGATGCCAAATGGAAAAACTGACACAAATAACAGAGGCGCTTTTGCGACTGATAATATTGGAATGAACTATGAATATCCTAACGGAGATTATAAAACAAGAAATGAAATTATTAAAGAGCACGAAAACTATCAAAAGGGCTTAATGTGGTTTTTGGCTAACGACCCACGTTTACCAAAGTATGTTCGTGATGAAGTTAATAAATGGGGATTACCTAAAGATGAATTTATCGATAACGGAAACTGGCCTCATCAACTTTATATCAGGGAAGCCCGCCGAATGATCTCGGACTATGTGATGACACAACATGATTGTGAAGGAAAGGCCATAACTGACATACCTGTTGGACTGGCGGCATATACAATGGACTCACATCACGTTCAACGTTATGTTGATGAATCCGGAAAAGTAAGAAATGAGGGAGATGTTGAAATAGGAGGTTTCCCACCATATCCAATATCATTTAAGTCTATTGTCCCTAAGCGTGAAGAATGTACAAACCTGTTAGTTCCAGTCTGTTTGTCTTCATCGCATATTGCTTTTGGTTCAATTCGTATGGAGCCCGTATTTATGGTTCTTGCTCAATCTGCTTCTACTGCGGCAATACATGCTCTCAACGAAAAAAAAGACATTCAGCAAATTAGTTATGCCAATTTGAAAGAACAACTTTTAAAAGATGAACAAGTTCTGAAATGGAAACAAGAATTAATTATCGATAAAGAAAAATAAAAAACACATAAATAGAAAACACATGAAACAAGTATGATTAAAAGAATTATTAAACATTCAAGGCAATAATTATTTTACATCATGCGGTAACATGTGGCAAATGAAAACAATTAAAAAATAAACACATGAAAAA
>JAOZNO010001076.1 GCA_029933755.1 Bacteroidales bacterium
AAATCTTTTAGTTTTATTGCTATCGCAGGACGGTGGTGGTTGGGGTTTTAATTTTAACCTGAATACGTTCAATTTTGAATCTAAATATCCTGAATTATAGAAACATGATTTGGAGATGACCGTAATAGCAATTTAATCAATGGACAAGAATAATAAGATTTATAAACAAGAAATTAAAAGTAAAAACATTATGAAAAGCATCACTATTTTCTCAATTATTGCATTAATCACTATTTCTTGGGCTTGTTCGCCTCAAGAATCACCTGTACTTAAATCTCCAAAGAATGGTGGTGTTTATGTTGTTGCTCACCGTGGGGCACATTTTGAAGAAAAAATTCCGGAGAACTCAATTCCCGCATATCAAAAAGCTATTGACCTTGGTGTCGATTTCGTGGAAATTGATGTGCGTATTACTAAAGATGGACGTTTTGTAAGTGTGCATAATGACGAAGTTGATAAATATGTACTTGAAGATGACTCCAGCTTAGTTGCCGATATGACACTTGCCGAGTTAAAACAACTTGATATTGGTAGTAGGAATGGCCCAGAGTGGAAAGATACCCGTATCCCAACGTTTGAAGAAATCCTTGATTTGTGCAAAGGGAAATGTGGTATTTATCTCGACCTTAAACAAGCGCCTGTAAAACCACTTATCAAAATGATTAAAGCAAAGGATATGCTAAACGATGTAATCTGGTATGCAGATGATGATGAATTGGAAGAAATTAAGCAAGAATCCCCGGAAAGTATTATAATGCCTGATCCTGGTTCGGAAGAATATCTTCCAGAATTAATAAACCGTTTCCATCCTGACGTTATTGCAGCTGTGTGGAAATATGTATCTGAAAGTTTTGTAAAAACTGCCCATGATGCGGGTGCAATTGTGATTGTTGATGGCAAAGGCTCTAAAACCTGGATACAAGCTATGGAATGGGGTATGGACGGTATTCAAACAGATCAACCAGCAGCATTAATTGAATTTTTGAAGAAACGAGACATAAAAAATTAAAGGATTAATAATAATGGGAGATTATAACAGTAAAATCATTTTTTGGTTCAGTTTTGTGCTATTGTTAACAATGTTTTCTTGTGGTAAACAGGAAAATGTAAAAAAACCGGCAGATTATGTAGATCCTTTTATCGGGACAAAAGGTGAGGGCAATGTTATCCCCGGTGCACTGAGACCGCACAGCATGGTTAAATTAAGCCCGGATAATTTAAATTCTCCACTTAGTGGATACGAATATGATGACAATTACATTGTCGGGTTTAGTCATACACATTTACAGGGCA
>JAOZNO010000328.1 GCA_029933755.1 Bacteroidales bacterium
GGTTGGGGTCTTACTCAAGCGTTAGCCCTTAATATTTAATCTCGTTGTCTATACTGATTTCACAGAACATCTTAACCATAGCCAATCATATGCATAAGCCTGTACTATAACATTTCGTCGTTCAAAGAGGAATTGTCAAGATTATTGCTATCAATGACCATTTTCTATTAGTATGATTTTATAGTATTAATTACCTTAGCTAACTTATTGAAGTATTTAGCAAAAGGGATGTAATGAATAGTTTTAATTAAATAATTTGCCACTATTCATCACACTTATATACTTCATAAACAATCACATGCCATAGATTCACTGATAGATTACGTTATTCAAAATAGTAATATTTATATTAATTGTGTTAAAAACAACCTACCCCAAATTTGCGGTTTGACTTGACACTAGTTTTTCATATTAGATACAATCACGAAAAAGTAAAACAGGTATCATTAAAATGATTTAAGCTAAAAGAAAACATGATTAATTCATGTATTTTCACTTTACAACTTTTAATTAACTATAAATGAAACAAAACAGATACATAAAGCGAATAAAACATCATATAACGAAAACAGCGACTTATTCATCGTTTTTATTAGTAATATTCCTCTATTCAAATTGCTCTACAAACAAAATAGATGAAGTGCCAAAAGCACCTAATGGTTATTGGAATATGACAACATTAAAAATTGCCTATATCTTAGGAGCTATAGATCAAATTGAAATGGAATTTCCTATTCCTGAAAACATTATTGAACATAAAGATATTGTTTATAAAAAGATTGATTCTACAGATTTACATTTAGATATATATCACTCAAAAAACATTACTAAAAAAGCACCATTATTACTATTTATTCATGGTGGCGGTTTATCAAAGGGTGATAAAAAGGATTACTTACGATACACCATTGATTTTGCTGAAAAGGGATATATAACAGCAAGTGTTCAATATAGGTTTGTGGATAAAGTAAAATTTCCGGCACAACTATTTGAGATAAAGGCTGCAATTAGATGGCTTAAAGAAAATGCAGATAAATATCATATTGATAGGAATAAAATTGCATTAATAGGAGGTTCTGCCGGTGGACATTTAGCAATGATGGCTGGCTACACTTCTGATATTGCAGAGTTTAATGAAGAAAATGACAGTTTAATTTCTTATAAAGTACAGGTAGTAGTAGATTTATATGGTCCTACAGATTTCACAACCAAATATGCACGGGAACATTCTATTTCAAAGAATATGTTTGGTAAAACTTATAAAGAGTCACCGGAAATTTATGAAAAATCCTCCCCTGTAAAATTCATTTCTGAAGATGATCCACCAAGCTTAATATTTCATGGCACTATTGACGACCTTGTACCTGTAAGTCAATCAGACACACTGGAAGCATTGCTTAAAAGAGCAGGAGTTCCAGTTGAATACCATCGACTTAAAGGGTGGCCTCACACTATGGATATTGAAGTTAGTGTAAATAAATACTGCCAGTATTATATGAATCGTTTTTTTGAAAAACATATTCCTAAAAATTAACAGCACACATTTAGACAATTAAAAATAGTATAAATTAATAAAAGATACCAAAATCATTATGAAAGCAAGATTAATTATTATTTTAACAGCTCTTTTTTTTATTGCGAACTGTCAACAAAGCAACGCTCAGGATAAGAATGAGACTCCAGTTTATAAGGATATTAAAAAACCCATTGAAGATAGGATTAAAGATTTAATTTCGAAATTGACTCTGGAAGAGAAAATTGGATTGACTATTGGAGATGGAAGATATCTAACTACCGTTGAGCCAAAATTAGTAGAAACCGGAGAGGGTATTATTAAGCCTAGTCTGAATATAAAACTCCTTATCCCTCGTCTAGGAATCGAAGGATTCACACATGTTAACGGGCCATCCGGTGTTAATAGAGGAAATCCTCCCGATGAGGATAGTAAGTTTAATTATACTACAGCATTTCCCTCGGCAACCTGTTTGGCTGCCACCTGGGATATTAAATTAATAGAGGAAGTAGGAAAAGTTACTGGAAATGAAGTGCTAGAATATGGCTTTGGTCTTTCTAAAATGCCAGGTTTGAATATACATCGTGATCCGAAGTGCGGACGTAATTTTGAATATTATTCGGAAGATCCATTGCTATCTGGCAAAATGACAGTAGCAATGATACATGGATTGCAATCAAATGGAATAGGTGCTGTCATTAAACATTTTGTTGCAAATAATCAGGAAACAAATAGAAGAACTTATAATGCAGTTATCAGCCAAAGAGCTTTACGTGAAATCTACCTTCGAGGATTTGAAATTGCTGTAAAAGAGGGAAAGCCGAAATCAATAATGACTTCCTATAACCGTTTAAATGGGTTTTACACCGCTGAGGATCCTACACTTTTGCTGGATATTACGAGACAAGAATGGGGGTTTGATGGTTTATTCATGACCGATTTCAATATGTATTATGGAGATGCTGTTGCTCAAGTGAGAGCAGGGACTAACTTGATTATGACCGGCAAAAAGTATGAGTATGAGGAGTTAAAAAATGCATTGAAGAATAAAGTGATTGATGAAAGCACACTCGATGAAAACTTATATTATAATATAAAACTCAAGCTGGAAGCACCAAGCATGAAAGGATTTATTCCTTCATTTAAACCTGATTTAGAAGCTCATGCTAAGATTGCTCGGGAATCGGCAGCTGATGGCATGGTGTTATTGAAGAACGAAAATAACACCCTACCTGTTAAGAAGCGTAAAACTATTGCCGTTTTTGGTAAAACCTCGTATGACTTAATATTGTCAGGTACCGGTAGTGGAACAGTAGACAGCTATAAATATAAAATAAATATAAACGACGGGCTTAAATCTGCCGGATTTAAGGTATTAAAAGATCTGGAAAATAATTATACTAAATATATTAAAAAACTAAAGAGCGACAATATTGTACCCCCATATTTTGACACACCCAAACATCGTAAGGATAATGGTATAAAAGGTGATCAGGCGCCTTCACATTTCAAAACAAGGTTAGTTGCATTTAGTAAAGAACAAGTAATATCTAAAGCTGATATTGTTAAATATGAATCTAAATCAGATTTTGCACTTATTACACTTGGCAGAAGTGCCGGTGAAAACTATGAAAATGGGTATCTGCCAATAACACAAGTAGAACTTGAGCTTGTAAAAAACGTATGTGACATTTACCATGCGAAAGGGAAAAAGGTAATTGTTGTACTAAATGTTGGAGGAGTATGGGAAACAGCAAGCTGGCGAGACTATCCGGATGCTATTCTTTTAGCATGGCAACCGGGACAAGAGGGAGGTTATGCTGTTTCCGACATATTAAACGGTACGATTAATCCTTCAGGGAAATTACCTGATTCATTTCCCTTAAAGTATGAAGATGTTCCATCATCGAATTCTTTTCCGGGAGTACCAGCAGAAAACCCAGTTAATTCATTTTATGAAGAAGGAATTTATGTTGGCTATCGTTATTATGATTCGTTTAATGTACCTACAGCTTATGAGTTTGGTTACGGAATGTCATATACAACATTTGACTACTCTGATTTGAACTTAAGCAGCACCAGCTTCAGCTCAAAAATGAAAGTTACGGTAACCGTTAAGAATACTGGAGAGGTCGCAGGTAAAGAGATTGTACAATTATATCTTGCCGCACCTTCACAAAATATTGAAAAACCAAATCAGGAATTGAAAGGATTTGCTAAAACTAAATTATTAAAGCCCGGTGAAAGCCAACAAATCTCTTTCGAATTAGATGAACGCGCTCTTGCTTCTTTCTGGAGCGGAATCAGTGCTTGGGTAGCAGATAAAGGAGATTATGAAGTACGTATTGGCGCATCTTCAAAAAACATACGACTTAAAGACAGCTTTAATTTACCTAAAGAAATAATTGTTGAGAAAGTACATGATGTGCTAAATCCTAATTTTATGATGAAAGAATTAAGTAGATCTGATAATTAGTGTTTTTCATAAATGAGTCCAGAACCTAAAAAGGTAAAATGCTTGAAAAAGAACCCTGACAGGGTTTGTTAATTAGCAGTGTAACAGTTATTTATTTTTTCGGTATTTTGCAAATACAACCCTGTCAGGGGTTTTTAGACTAAGCTCATAAATGAAATAACAATTCAGTTAAATCAATATATAAAGCAAAAGTTGTGAAAAAACCCAAATTAAGAAATTCAAATAGAGTAATAGCTCCTCTTGTTTTTGTATTAGTAATAATCTTAAATACGGTTTGTAATGCTCAATCAAATTCAGTTTTATTCCGATTTAATGCTAATCATGATTCCACTCAAACTATTTCTTCAGTAGTAGAAGTTAACAATGTGGAATTTCAAAAAAATACAGATCCAATTGAAACAGCACGCAACATAGGCGACTGGGGGTATTATGCTCCTGTTTATTCTCTTTTTTATGAAAATAATTCATATCTAAAAAGCAAAGAAAAAGTAGAGCTAATTTTTGAAGGCAATCACAAGCTCTCTGGAGAAGCATGGTTTCAAACAGATTCTCTAAATGGTTCAATATTTTCCTGGAATGATACCACTCAATCTTATGGCATAGATTTATATTTATCTGATGGTAATCTAAATCTTGAAAGGCGAACTAATGACACAGCTATTGTTTTAATATCAAACACAAATTTTGAATTAAAGAAATGGTATCATATTATTTGGACTATAAATGTAAGTGACTCAGACGTTGATTTAGAATTTTACATTAATAATTATTTAGATATTTCTAAAACAATCATTTTAAATTCTGATGTTGGTTTATCAAACGTCAACTCCTATGTGTTTATTGGGAAATCCGAAAGTAAAACTGAGCTGCTAAATTTTAGTGGTATCCTTTCTGCAATTAGTTTTAAAAGCTATATTCCAGATGAAAACTATCTAAAAACAAATGTTCCTTTTGATGGTTCAGAATATTTTGGAATACCATCATATCATAATTATAGTATTGGAATCATGAACAAAGAAGTGGATCAAATAATTTCATACAATCCAACTGAAATTATGGAGAGTGCAATTGTACCATATA
>JAOZNO010000329.1 GCA_029933755.1 Bacteroidales bacterium
AGGAAGAAGGTTATAAGTTTGGAAAATAAAACCAATATGCAGGTTTCGTAATTTAGCAGATTGTTTGTGTGAAAGGTCTGAAATGGATTTATCCAAAACTATTGCACTTCCCTCAGATGGAGTGTCAAGCGAGCCAATAATATTTAATAAGGTAGTTTTTCCCGAACCACTTGGCCCGACGAAACCGGCAAACTCTCCTTCTCCAAAATTAAGACTAATCTGGTTAAGCGCAGTAAAGTGCCCATTCCCTACAGGGAACCTTTTTACTAAATCTGTGATTTTAATTATATTCATCATATTTAAATTAAGATCGTTTTTCTATCTATTTTATTACATTGATATTATAGCTTTTTTATATTAAACTATAGGTCATTACGCTTTGCTGTTATTAGTTGTCATTATGTTTTGCTGTCGTTAGTTGTCATTATACTTCTCTATCATTAAGTTGTTTATTTGGTTATCTGGTTATTTGATTATTCAAGTGTGTGTCAAATCACCGAATAACCAAATTTTCAAATCATCATTTTTTCAAATTAAGTCATTTTCTTATTTTCTCATTTCTTCTAATGATTAAACACAAACATTACTTGTAGTCCCATACCACCATATAGGTTTTCAGCAGTACCCATTGTAGGCATTTGGTTATTTTTCGGATTCCAATAGGCCATAATATAAAATGTTGTTCGGTCGAATTGTCTGAACCAGTTTATAAAATTGTAGACCTCATTATTATTCCAGTCGTAATAAAATATAGCACTTATATTATCAAACATGCCAATGGGGTAGTTAATTGAAAGGCCTGTAAAATTAGTTGTGCTGGAAAACTCAAAAGCCTTTTCATCAAAAGCTATTAACATATGCTCGAGTGTTACAAATAATCCACTTCCTACATTAAAGGTGTAATCGGTACCAAGTGTAAAGGCTTCCTGGTTTTTAAAAATGCCAATTTCTTCTTTTTTGTTCACCCATGCAGCCTCAAGCCATAAGCCCACAATTAAATCCCATTTTGCATCTAGTCCAATACGATTTTCCTGAATCTTGCTAAATTCTGGAATCATAGCATTAAAATCTCTTGAATCAGCTATTCTGTGATGATAGGATATTGCAGCTTCGCCCCTTGGAACTGGTGACTGAAACCGCCCACCAAATTCGGGATAGCTGGTATTGGTTTTTATAACTTCCAATCCTTTTAGATTTTTATTACCATATAAGCCCCAAAGCCAAATATTCATATTGTTCAAAAAATAATATCTGCCTAAAGCTGCCCAAACCCCTTCGGTTAATCGTAAAGGGTCGCGCGGATCAACCTGATCAAACCATCGTAGTGCACGCATCATAACTGCGGTTCCGAAATCAATTTTTTGCAAACCTACACGTATTTCAAGTTGTTCGGTTGAATATCTTCCCCATGCCCGATAAGGGGTTATGTTTCCATCAACATATGCTGAATCAAAAAAATGAATACCTGCATCGCCATACAAATTGGCCGAAAGTTCAAAATCAATTAGTTTACTGTTTGGTAATTGAATTTCGTAATTTAGCTGCGGTATATATCTTCCGCCAAGGTATAGTGGATATGGATTGTCAGGATTAAAATGTGCCCATGTAGAAAGTTGTCCTTTAAACTTAAGGGTGTCCTGAATGTTTTGAATACTGTCCTGACTTTTTAGTGTAAAAGACCAGAAAAAGAGACTAAACCCTAATATGTAAATAAATTTGTTCATTCTTTAGGTAATAAACCATAAAAGAAAAAGTTCATTGATTCCATAATAAGATCCTGGGGATGATCGTATTTGGAAACTAAATATTCATCTTCTATCATTTGTGACATTTGCTTCATATAGAAGATTATAAAATCAATCTTTATCTCTTTTCGTATTAATCCTTTTTCTTGCGAATCTTTTAAAAAGTCGACAAATATGGAAAGTGAATTTTGTTGCTGTGTTTCTGCATATTCACGTAACCCTAATTCAGGGCTTTTATAAATGTCTGTAATAAATTCTATACTTATATTTTTAGTGCCTTCAAGTTTCAAAATAAACATTTCCTTTATCTTTTCAGGAAAAGAGAGATTGCTATGTACTAATTGCTCAAATTTCAATAAGGAATCACTTATTACAAATTCAAAAATTGTTTTTGCCAATTCAATTTTATTAGGGAAAAATTTATAGAAAGTCATTTTGCTTACATTGGCTTCCCTACATATTTCTTCAATAGACACTCTTTTGATACCATATTTCCAAAACAGTTCTTTGCCCGTTTTAAATATATCTTGATATTTTGGATTGTTTAATGACATTTTTATGATGTACTTTAATAATGTAAATGTACGAAAAAAATCTAAATGTACAATAAACGTATAATATTAATTTTATGTTCTATAACAATAATTCAAAATTTAAGATAGGAAAGTACAATATGGAAATGCATAGTTTTCGTGCTAGCACTATGTGGGAAAATCAGCCCACAACTTTTCATTATGAGTCTAGTAAGATCAAGTAGATAAATAGTAATTACTCCATAGTTATGTGCTGAACCGTTGTAACAGTGGTATTTATGAAGGCGTTAAAAGTAAACCTTGTTTAGTAGGTGTAGGAGAAGTCTTGAAAATAAGAAATTTGTCTAATAAATGTAAGGTGTTTATCTTGTTAAGGCGCAAAACACAGTTGTGATTTTTTATCCAATGTATAAACAAGACGTGGCCATAATCGCCACTATTAGTCTAATAACTCCTCATAAAGGGCTTTCATTTTAATAACCGTAGTTTTATTACTTAGTTTTGTATCTATATGCTTAATACAATTTTTACCCATTTCCTTACGCATTTCAGGATTATTGTATAGTTTCAAAATAGCTTCAGCTATAGCAATAGAGTCTTTAATTGGAATCACTAATGCAGTACTTTTATTTTCATCAACAAACTCTCTATTTCCTGGAAGATTTGTAATAATAGGAGGAACTCCTAAAGACATAGCTTCAAAAACTGATTTAGTAATTGATTCCAGATTAATTGAAGAAAGCACCAAAGCGTCTGATGCAGCAACTACAGATAAAGCATCTTTCCTAAAACCCAGGAAATGAATTCTTTCTCTATTTGGACTATTATTAACAATATGCATGTTTATTTCATTATCCATATCCATACCAAGGATTAATAAATGAATTGGTAGTTCGGCAGGAATATGATCAAAAGCATTTAATAAATAGGGTACACCTTTCACTGGCCTATTATTTCCTACAAATATTACTACAAAATCATTTTCAGGAATACCTAATTCTTTACGATCAATAGGTTTAATATGCTGATACCACTCTAATTTATGACCTTTATTAATTGTGATAACTTTATTTTTATTAAAAAAGAGTTGTTTATGAAAAACATCTTCTACGCCCTTAGAATTACAAACTATTTTATCAACTCGTGGATGAAAATATTTTAAATACAGACTGGGATCATACCAGTGAATATGTCCTGGAACTCCTCTATATAATACAATTTTAACCCGTATGTTTTTGGCTGCACGTATTCCACTAATAGTAGCACTACTATTATATAAATGAAGAATATCATATTTGCCATTTATAAGTGTTTCCCTAATAAAACTAGTTTCCTTTCTATCAAATTTTTTCTTTGGATGAAATTTAATAACCCGGATACCTGCTGCCTCAAATTTATCAATATAAGGTGATTCAGGAACGGTCATTATTTCTATTTCAAAATTCAATTTTGCCAGCCCAATATATATTTCTGCTTCCGGACGACTGGAATGAATATCAACATAATCACTAATCACTAATACTTTTATAGGCATAAATATATGGTATTTCCTTAATGGAACAAATTCTAATTAAAATACATTTATTATTGATTTAAAACCTTAAAATCTAAGATTTGGCTTAACCAGCAATCTTATCATTTTAAATAAATCATTGCTGGTTTTCTATATTCAGTTATGGGTTATTTTTTTTTGCATATTCAATAACTTTCCGCCAATCATTCTGGTAATAATCTCTAACTGCTTTTAGTTCTTCAGCATTTATAAGAGGTTCTTTGCTGTACCATGAATTTGGCAGATACTTACCCACGTATAGTGCAGAATATCTAATCATATTGGTGTAAAATCGTTTTAAAGGATAAAAAAATGGGTATTTCATATTATCCTTACGCAGACTTATAACTTTACTTACCCGTTTGAGTGTTTTTAATTGTTGTTCATTGTATGAGCTATGTTTATTATCCAGATTAACACTCTTCTTATCATATTCTACATCAATATGTTTGGCGATATAGTCAAAAAAAGGCATAGGTTCTTTTCGTAAATCATCGTAAAATAAAACCAGAGGTTTTTTTGTAAAATATTTTTCAATTAACTCTAAATAGTGATAAAAGTTTAGGTCAATTTTTTTAAACATTCCTTTGTCTTCTTTTAAATCGAAAAATTCAGAAAAGGGTATAATATGACCATTCTTAAAAAACCTTCTGTATTGTGATGCTATCCAGCTATCCTGACGACGAAATACAATAATCACTGTAGTATTTGGATAGTGTGCTGAAAAATTTTTCACTTCATACTCAAATTGTTGATCAAATTCTCTTGAGATCAGATATTTTTCAGCATTTCCATTAGCAATAATCTCAACTGCTTTATTGTATCTGTGTACTCGATGGATATACTCAATATTTTTAAATAATGGGAAAACTCTTTCCTGGAGATATGTGCTGGCTGTTTTACCTAAACCAACATGAAAAAATATTTGTTTATCAAAATTTTGATTCATTAACTTCTATTTTATATTGTACTTTGACATTATATTACTTTGTCTTTAGGTGGGTTAGGGCTAAAGTAGGACAAAGGTATTGATTTTTATATTACCTGTTAAATTTCTGAAATAATTTCAATTGATTTTTCAAGTTTATAGCTAATCAAGCTCCACCTCATTAATATAAATTCGTTCAGTTATGTCAGAAACCATATTTACTTTAAATGCCTGGTAAAACTCTTTTTTTTCTTTTTCGGTAAGTTTATGAGCTTTTACATCTCTAATTAATAAAGCTTCTGTTAAGGT
>JAOZNO010000330.1 GCA_029933755.1 Bacteroidales bacterium
AAATAATAAATAAGGCAAAGCCTTAAAACATAATGCGACTCAGGCAGAGCCTGAGCCGAACAGAGGGAATTGAGTTTTGTGTAGGCTATTATCCAAATCAAAATTGCTATCAAAAGATAAAATAAAAGACCCATTTCTTCTGTAGCTATAAAAAAGCTGTGAAGTTCGGCTAAGGGTTTTACCTTAGTCGGATATATTTAAACAGGCTCTGCCTGATTTACGCTGTATTTTCTCAAATTTAAACAATAGAATTGATTATGTAAAGTAAGAAATATAGTATCTTTGAAGTAAATTATTACTTTAGCTAGAGTTAAAATCAAACCTATGAGAGACATTAAACGACGCCCAAAATTTAAAAGAAATATTAGTAGAAGATATAGTGCTGAAAGAAATATATCTATAGGATTACAACTAAAAATTTGGCTATCTGATGTAATGGTTATTATAGGTGGTGCATTCATTTTAATGGGATTACCATTTGTATTGGTTTTTGTTCCTTTTGCAAGCCTGTTCTCACCAGGATTTTCTAATACAGATCCTGTTATTGAGGGAAAAATAATAGCAGTTCATTCAACCGGCGCTAGTGTTAATGAAGAATATGTTTATGAATATACTTATACATATAATCCACCTGATGGAGCTAATTATAAAGGTGCTGGTTACAGTACCGGGCAAATGTTTGAAATAGATGAGCTTATAAAAATTAACTATAAAAGAAACCAGCAAGAAATATCAAAAGCAAAAGAACTTAGATTAAGTAGTTTTCCTATGGGTGTCGGTTTTATCGTATTAATTTTTCCATTGGTTGGTGCTATTTTATTCTATTTTGGTGCTAAAAAAGCAATAAATGCCATCCAGATATTAAAAATTGGAGAAGTCGCTTATGGGAAATTCCTGCATAAAGAAGCAACCAATACAACGGTAAATAAACAAAGGGTTTACAAGTTATTTTTTGAATTTACTGCAAAGGATAACAAAACATATCAAACGGTTTCTAAAACGCATAAATACCATCGACTGGAGGATGAAGAACAAGAAATGCTTGTTTATGATCCAGACGATCCTGAAAATGCAGTATTAATTGATGCCCTACCCCGTGCAGTAAGAAAATATTTTGAAAATGAATCCTGATTAGAAGCTTATTAATTTAGTCGCCAATGCGCTAATGACAAAAGACAATTGCTTTATTCGTGTATTCGTGGCTAAATTTCTATTTGCCCCTCAAAAACAAATTTTGCAGGTCCGGTAAGGAAAACATCTGAGTATTTATTTTCACTTTCTACAAAGCTTACCTGAAGTTCACCTCCTAAAACTTTTACTCTTATGTTTTGGCTGTCAGGTTTATATTTATCGTAATAACTAATTGCCGAAGCAACCGCTCCTGTACCACAAGCTAATGTTTCATTTTCAACCCCACGTTCATAGGTTCTAATTTCAATACCTTCATCTTTAACTTGTACGAAATTAACATTTGTCCCTTCCTTGTTATATTCCTGACTATATCGTATGGTTTTACCTTGTTCAAAAACATTAAGTTCAGCAATCTTATCATCAAAAACAATATGATGAGGCGAACCTGTATCTATAAAATAGTGATCCTGTTTCTGCTCTATTTTTTCTACATCAATCATCTTAAGCCTGACTTCACCAGATTCATTAATGAAAGCCTCATGTAATCCATCACTGGCTACAAATTGTGTTTTATCCTGAATTACGCCTAACTTTTTTGCAAATGCAACAATACATCGACCACCATTGCCACACATAGTACCGCCTGATCCATCAGAATTATAATAATCCATCTCAAAATCAAATTCCTTATGTTTGTTAAGTAGCATTAATCCATCTGCACCTATTCCAAAATTTCTATCACACAAATATTTAATCTGCTTCGCTTTCAAATTCCCCATCTGCAAATCTCTATTATCAATCAAAATAAAATCATTTCCAGTGCCATGATATTTGTAAAAATGTAGTTTCATAATGCTATGTTAAATATAGTTAATTAGTTGTTTTGAGTTTTTCAATTGATTTACTTTACATTGTCTCTGAACTTAATAAATACAAAATTAGTATTCTTTTTACAAAGCATAAACTTATTTTAAATTCTAAAATCCATATAAAATGAAAATAAAACATATTGTAAGTACAATCCTGATTGCTGTTATTGCTAGCACTCTATCAATATATATTTATCATAACTATTTGGGCAATCAGCTTATTCATCAAAACAAAACAACTACAGAAGACAATTTTAGCAAAGTAGTTAACAATATTACTGCCCTTAAAAATATTGATTTTACTTTAGCAGCCAATAAAGCAATTCATGCTGTAGTACACATAAAAACTACCTATTCAAATCAGCAGAGCAATGGAAGCTATGGTTTCTTTTTTCGTGGAAATCCTGCAATGCCATATGAGGGATCAGGTTCGGGTGTCATTATTTCATCCGATGGATATATCGTAACGAATAATCATGTTGTTGAGCAATCAAGCAAGATTGAAATTGTACTTAATGATAAGCGCAGTTTTAAAGCTAAAGTTATTGGTTATGATCCAAATACTGATTTAGCATTACTAAAAATTGATGCAGAAAAGCTGGTAAGTATCCCTTTTGGAAATTCAGATATAATAAAAGTTGGAGAATGGGTTTTAGCAGTTGGGAATCCATTTAACTTAACCTCAACGGTTACTGCCGGTATTGTAAGTGCAAAGGCTCGTAACATAAACTTAAGCAGACATAGTCAGTATGCAATTGAATCATTTATACAAACTGATGCTGCCGTTAACCCTGGTAACAGTGGTGGTGCACTTGTAAATACAAATGGTGAGCTGGTTGGAATAAATACAGCAATTGCAACCAAAACGGGTTCATATTCCGGCTATTCATTTGCCATTCCGGTAAGTATTGTTCAAAAGGTAGTTGCTGATTTAAAGGAATATGGCGTGGTGCAAAGAGCATTGCTTGGAATAACAATTAATGATATAAACGCTGAAACTGCAGAAGAGTACGATTTAGACAAAATTGAAGGTGTTTTTGTTGGTGGCACATTAGAAGGTGGAGCAGCAGAAAAATCAGGAATAAAAAGAGGAGATGTTATTCTTAAAATAAACAATAAGCTGATAAATAAAACATCTGAACTACAAGAACAAGTTAGTATGTTCAGACCTGGTGATAAAATAATTGTCACACTAAAACGAGATAATAAAATTAGAAAAATTGAGCTTATACTACAAAACAGGAGAGGAACCACGAATACTGTAGCCGTTCATATTGAATCATTATTGGGTGCTCATTTTGAAGAAATTAGCCAAAATGAAAAAGATAATTATCAAATAGAAGGTGGCCTTAAAATTGTAGAGTTATATCCCGGTAAATTAAAGAAAAAGGGCGTTCGTAAAGGATTTATCATACTGAATATTAACAACATGCCTATTTTAAACATTACCGATATTGAAAATGCAATTAAAAAGGCCAATGGAGCTGTTTACCTAAAAGGTATTTACCCCGGAGGAATTGTAGAATATTATGCCTTTGGACTGGAAGAATAGAAGTTGCAGTAGACAGTAACTCTGTAAAATCTTATTATTGAAAGTAAAGGCTGTTCTCTTTTTAAAAAAGAACAAAAAACTAAAATATCAGGAAAAAACATCTTTTTATGTAAATATTCCTATGTTTAATGTAATTAATTATTGTATTTGGTAAAATATAAAGATATTCGTGAGCATTAATAAATTTATTAAACAGTAACAAACTAACGAACATACATTTAAACCATAAAAATTTGTATGAGACAATTAAAAATCACCAAATCTATAACCAATAGAGAAAGTGCTTCACTGGATAAATACTTGCAAGAAATTGGACGTGAAGAATTAATAACTGTAGAAGAAGAAGTTGAACTGGCTCAAAGAATTAGAAAAGGAGACCAGTCAGCATTGGAAAGATTGACAAAAGCAAATTTAAGATTTGTTGTCTCAGTTGCTAAACAATATCAAAATCAAGGTTTAACTTTGCCCGATTTAATTAATGAAGGCAATATTGGTTTAATAAAAGCTGCTGAAAAGTTTGATGAAACACGTGGTTTTAAATTTATTTCATATGCAGTTTGGTGGATTCGTCAATCAATTTTACAAGCACTAGCTGAGCAATCAAGAATTATTCGTTTACCTCTTAATCAAGTAGGATCCTTAAATCGTTTAAATAAGGCTTTCTCAAAATTCGAACAAGAATTTGAGCGTAAACCTACACCTCAGGAGCTTGGTAAAATATTAGAATTACCGGTAGAGAAAATTACCTTGGCTTTAAGAATTTCAGGAAAACACGTTTCTGTTGATGCACCTTTTGTAGATGGTGAAGAAAATAGCTTACTTGATGTAATGGCCAATAATGATTCGCCAAATGCTGACTTATCTCTGATTAAAGAATCTCTTAATAAAGAAATTGAAAGAGCTTTATCCACATTAACAGAAAGGGAAAAAGGGATTATAAAGCATTTTTTCGGAATAAATTGTACTGAATTAACCCTTGAAGAAATTGGTTTTAAATTTGATCTCACAAGGGAAAGAGTAAGGCAAATAAAAGAAAAGGCAATAAAAAGACTAAAACACACATCAAAAAATAAGATATTAAAAGAGTATTTGGGCTAGTTCAAAATCCGTGATGAAATATTCTTAATAAATATAAAAATTTAATTTAGTTAAGCTTAAGGTCAGCTCTAATAATTAATAAAGCTAGCCTTAACACTTTCGTTTAAACTCCCGGCATATTGTCGGGAGTTTTTTTATTATTACACGAATCCAATAAAAAAAATTAATTTAGCTTTTCTAACTTAGAATTTAAGATTATGAAAAAGGAAGGATTATTAGTACTCATTTTTATTATTTTATTGAACATGTCGTGTAAAGAAAACAAAAAAGAAAAAGAAGCTCAGCCACCTATCGCTGAAAAAATAAAAAAAGATTTAACAATACATGGTGATACCCGTATTGATAATTATTACTGGATAAGGGAAAGAGAAAATCAGAAAGTAATTGATTATTTAAATGCTGAAAATGCCTATACA
>JAOZNO010000007.1 GCA_029933755.1 Bacteroidales bacterium
AAAAGCTACAAATAAATTAGAGTTTGTCTCGTATGTCCTACTTTTAGGCTTTTTTAATATGCGAAACTTATTCAAAGGTTTGCAGAAGTTAGCAGTAAACAGTCCACAGCATGCATTATCTCTACAAAGTCTACTTACTGATACTTCGACTTTGCTCAGCAACCTGAAACTGAATACTGTTCTTGTTTGAAAATAGTAAAAGCACAAAATCGTGACTTTATAGACACATTAATTAAAAAGAAAAACCTACTTTTTAAGTAGGTTTTTCTTTATACTATATCTGAAAATCTATTTTAGTCTAAATTTGGAATTCTTAAAACCTGTCCCGGATAAATTAAATCAGCATTTTTCAACATCGGCTTATTGGCCTCAAAAATAATATTGTATTTTGAAGCATTTCCGTAAACTTCTTTAGAAATTTTACTTAGATAATCACCTTTCTTAACCGTGTAAAATTTAGCTTCCGGTTCAGGGTTAGTTACTACCATTTGATCGTCAACTTCGGCAATACCATAGTTATTACCAACAATTAAAATAACTTTTTCTTTGGCTGCCTGATTTTCTGCATCACCTGTAATCTTTGCCTGATCTCCTTCAATTTCAATTTTTAAATTTTCAACCCCTAATTTTAGGTTATTGATTTGTCTTGTTAATGTTGAAGCATTTTCTGCATTAACCTCTTCAATTGATTTTTCTTCTTTTTCAGGTTTGCTATTAAATAATTTAGCTCCGGCATCTTTAACAAATGAAAATAATCCCATAATTTTTAATTTTAGTATTTTTGTTTACAAATTTACAAAAAAACAATTAAATTTGGACTTTAATACTATTACAATTTGCAAGTACTACATTTATCAAGTAGTTTAAACTCGATTAAAAAAACTTATTATGCTTAGTAAACTAACTTCAATGTTTTCTGATACGGTAAAAGACCAGTTAGAAGATAAAATAATGGAAACTATTGGTTTAGATGCCGATAAAGCTGATGATGTAGTAAAAGTAGGGACAGAGACTATTTTTGACGGCTTTAAAGATGAATTGTTAAGTGGCAATCTTTCAGGACTAACTGATTTAGTGAAAGGTGGTACCCAAAACATGGCAGAAAATGTGATGATAAAAGGCATTACAGGAAAAGTAGTGAGTGCATTGAGTGAAAAAGTTGGTTTATCGCCACAAATATCAAATCAGGTAGTTGAGATAATATTGCCTTTTATTATGGATATGCTCAATAAAAAAGATGATGATGAAAGCTCTTTTAATATTGGTGGGATGTTTGATATGCTTACAGGCAATAAAAGCGAATCAGATTCTGATGACTTGATTTCAGGATTATCTAAAGGTCTTGGAAGTTTATTTGGATAGTAAACTAGTGTCAAGTCAAGCATGATCTTTAGGGCCAAGCCTCGTTCTTTTTGTTTTTTGCTTTACTAAAAAAAGATTCACGTAGCTACGGCTATGTTTACTTTTTTTTGTTTCCCAAAATTCCAAAATTAACATTGGCTTACCTGAAACCTCATACATGACTTGACACCAGGTAATTCTTTCTAACAAGAATTTTAAAACTCGGGCTTTTTGAAAGCTCGGGTTTATTTTTATTTGAATATAAAGTAAACAAATGAACTCATACATAGAATTAGTAAAAGCATATCCAATTTATAGTGCCATGATACAGTTTGCAATATTAGGCACTTTAGGTGATATTATTTCAAAATGGATGCAGCAGGGCAAAATGTTTTTACCTTATAAATGGACAATTATCATTTTAAAAATGATTGAGTGGGCAATAATTGCTGTTACCATTAAATATGCTTTTGTTGGATTTCAAGGGTTCGTAGATGGCTTGATTGCGCATCAATTTGTTCCTGAACTTGGTTTGTTTGGAAGAGCATTTACCGTTTCGCTTACTATGAATTTACAATATGGTTTGTTCCTGGTTATTTTTCACCGCTTTTTAGATAACCTTATTGCAAGGCAAAAAAACTGGAAAAATATTGATAAAGGAATGCTTTCATTAATTTGGTTTTGGATTCCGGCACATACCCTTACTTTTATGCTTGATAAACCCTATCAAATCGGACTGGCTGCTGTTTGGTCGGTGGTTCTAGGTATTATTTTAGGATTTTATAACCGGGAAAGTAGCACAGCTCTCTGAGCTGTGAAAAATAAACGACACAGCTCAGAGAGCTGTGCTACTTTGACCCAATTCTTGCTTTATTCTTTTCTCAACCAAAGCCAGTAATTCCTCATCAGTAATACCATCTCTTTCAACTGGTTTCAAAACTGTATATTTTAAATGTAGTCCAATGTTTAAAGGAAACATACCACCAAACTTATGAAGTTTATAATTTCCATCAATAACAAAGGGTACAACAAGTGCTGAAGGCGAAGCATTTAACAGAGCCATAAATCCACCTGGTCGGAAACTTTTAAGGATTCCAGTTCTGCTTCGTGTACCCTCAGGATAAATACAGGCTGAAAAGTTCTTTTCTTCTATTAATTTACCCAGCTTTGAAATTTCTTGTATTGATTGCTGCCCATTTTTTCGGTCAATTAAAGCAGAACCACCCTTTTGCAAGTTATATGATATACTGGGAATTTTTTTTGCAAGTTCTATTTTTGAAATAAATTTAACATGATTCTTTTTAAAAGCAACATAAGCGGGTGAAATATCATACATGCTCTGGTGGTTGCCAACAATAATTAACGGTTTGTTTTTAGGTATGTGTTCTAATCCGTAAAATGATGACCTGTTAAACAAAGTGTACATATTGTAAACCAAAAGAAAGTTCATTAAATCAACTACCTTTTTATGAGCTGTATATCCAAATAAATTATAGGAAATTACTTGAATAGGATGAAAAATTAACAATATAATAGTAAAAATTGAATAATAAATTGCCGATAATATATACGCAAGAATTTTTCTCATAAAGCAAAATAATCATAGCCTGATTAATTCATAAATTTATTAAATACTTTGTTAATTATCTACCAATATGCTCCTTAAACCAAAATAGTAAAAGTATTAAAAAACGATAAATTTACCAAAGGTGCATTTTTTCTTTGCCGGACTTTTTCCCGAAGTAAGTTCGGGACTGGCTGTTGCAAACCTCTTGCAGTATAAACATACAGCTTCAAAGTTCGACGCCTCAATTCCAACAAAGAAAAAGCGCATAGCCTGCCCCGCCTTAGCGGGGAATTATTCAGGATAGTTGTTTGCGCAAATTAAATAAAAAACTTTGATAAAAAGGCAACAAACACTTAGATTTGATTTTTTAGAGAACTATTGAATAAAAATAATAGGACAATGGCAAATAAAAAATAAATTATATTTTTTTGTAATTTGCTCATATGACTGACTATTGGCTAATTTGAGCTTAATATTAAGATTACTGAAAAAAATATGATTTCATCAAGTTGAAAATCACTATATTTTATATATTTTCGTAGTTGAATTTAACATTTTTTAACAATGTACGAATACATTCAGGGACAACTAGTTGAGCTAAACCCGGCCTATGCTGTAATTGATACCGGGAATATAGCTTACTTTATTAACATATCTTTAAATACATACTCAAGTTTGGAGGGAAAAGAAGGCGCAAAACTCTACCTTCATCATGTGGTGAGGGAAGATGCACAGCAATTTTTCGACTTTAAAGAAAAGCAGGAACGTGAACTTTTCAGACAATTAATATCTGTATCAGGTATTGGTTCTAATACGGCACGGATGATGCTTTCATCATTACAACCAATTGAGTTGAAAACGGCTATTTTGGAAGCAAATGTTAATGTATTGAAAAGTGTTAAAGGAATAGGGCTTAAAACGGCGCAAAGAGTGATTATTGACCTAAAGGATAAAATTGCTAAAGGTGATACAGTAGACTCTGTTGGTATTCCTGTGGGTAGTATAAAGAAAGAAGAAGCACTTTCTGCATTAGTTATGCTTGGATTTAATAAAGCGGCTGTTGATAAAACCCTAAGTAAGGTATTACAAGAAAATTCAAATTTAAGTGTAGAAGAATTAATAAAAATTGCACTAAAGAAGCTTTAATTTCGTTAAACCTTAGTTAGAGTCTGTTCCTAAAGTCAGTGTTTGAGATAGAGAGTTCAAGTTTGAGCTTGCTAGGTTTTGAAAACTATAGAGTTTACTGCTGTAAGTGCATTGTAATGAGCTAGTTGATGTAGGTGTTTTTCATGACAAGTATAATGAAGAAATAGAACTTCTAGACGAACACTAGTTAGTGCGTGTCCATAAAGTCAAAAGTTTGAACTAGAAAGTTCGAATTTAAAGCCTGCCCCATATTTTTATCGGGGACGTGCAATAAATCTAAACCGCAGAATACTTGTGTATTTGAGGATTTTAATTTTGAGCAACAACGCAGAAGCCAGACTTTATAGACAAACTTTAGTTAGAGATAAATGCAATAAGCTGTTATTCGAAAACCTAATTAAACAACCATAAATACTTGAAAAGCAGAACGCATAACATAGTTCCGGGATTCATTGTCTTGATTTTTCTTTTTATCATCTTTAGCTCAAATACTAATGGTGAATCTGGATTGTCATTTCATGATAAAAGTCTGATAACGATACCTCCATCTGTAAAAGACACTATTGTTGAGGATACAATAAAATTACCTTATCCGTTCAGGGATGACTCTAATCCCTATTCTCAGGAAACACAGAGCTCTCCTCTTTATATGCCTAATCCTTCAAATATAGAAACAGAAGTAGAATATGATCCTGTTACAGGCGAATATATTATTACCAGGAAAATAGGGGGTTTTAATTACCGAAACCCAAGTTCTATGACGCTTGAGGAGTATCGTAATAAAAGCCGAAAAAACTCAATAAGCAATTACTGGTCACAACAACAAAAGGCGAATGGAGGAAGTCAGGGAGAATCATTTCTTAATAAGTATTTAAATCCTAAATTAAATGTTAATATTAAGGGCTTTGATAAAATTTTTGGCAGTAATGTAATTGATATTAAACCCCAGGGATCGGCTGAATTAATATTTGGTATAAACATATCAAAAATTGAAAACCCTACATTGCCAATAAAACTGCAAAGAAGTACAACCTTTGATTTTGATATGAAAATTCAAATGGGCGTTACGGGAAATATCGGTGATAAAATGAAAGTTGGTATTAACTATAATACTGAAGCTACATTTGATTTTGAAAACCAAACTACTTTATCATATACCGGCGATGAGGATGAACTTATTCAAAGTATTGAGGCTGGAAATGTTTCTCTACCTTTAACCGGAACCCTTATTACTGGTAGCCAAAGTTTATTTGGTGTTAAAACTGCTTTGCAATTTGGAAAATTAAGAGTAACGAGTGTTTTTTCTCAACAAAAATCAGAATCTTCAGTAATTGAAGTGGAGGGTGGTGCACAAGTTAGTGATTTTGAATTCCGTGTGGATGAGTATGAATCAAACAGGCATTTTTTCCTGGCACATTATTTTAAAGATAATTATGACCGTGCTTTGCAAAACCTTCCGGTAATTAATACCGGTGTTAATATTACTCGTGTAGAGGTATGGGTAACTAATAAATCTGGTAATTTTGATGATTCAAGAAATATTATTGGTTTTATGGATTTAGCAGAAAATCAAGCTAATATTTATGCTGAAGGTTTGATTCATCAAAACCCCAGTTCAGTAATAAACCCATATAATGATTTGAATAATCTGTATGATTTAATGAATACATCCTATTTGGGAATAAGGGATATAAACCAAATAACATCAACACTTGCTCCTTTGGCAGAGAGTGATAATTTTGTTCCCATCATTGATTATGCAAAAGTTGAAAATGCACGTTTATTAACATCTTCAGAATACGAAATCAATAATAAATTAGGATACATTTCAATAATTGCCCCATTAAACGATGATGAGGTTCTGGCCGTGGCATATGAATATACAATTTCAGGCAGAGTTTATACTGTGGGTGAATTTTCCAATAGTGGTGTTAATGCTCCCGCAACTCTCATCTTAAAAATGCTTAAAGGGCCGGCATTATTACCCCAAATACCTAGTTGGGATTTAATGATGAAAAATGTGTACTCAATAGGCTCTTATAGGATAAATAATGAAGATTTTATTCTTGATATATTTTTCAATAATGATAAATCAGGAACAAGTGTTAACTATATAGATAAGGGAGATATTGCCGGTGTACCACTTTTAAAGGTAATGAATTTAGATCAGCTGAACTCTCAGCTTGATCCGCAACCTGATGGTGCTTTTGACTTTATGGAAAGAGTAACAATAAACTCTTCAAATGGCAGGGTGTTTTTCCCGGTAAGAGAACCATTTGGCAAACATTTACGTGAAAAAATAAATAATGAGGCTATTGCCAATGAGTTTGTTTTTGAAGAGCTGTATGATTCAACCCAAAGTAAAGCAAGGCAGGTTGCAGAAAAAAGCAAATTTGTTATTAAAGGTAGTTATCGATCAAGCGGAGGGGCTGATATTTCACTTAATGCTATAAATATTCCCGATGGTTCTGTTAAGGTTTCAGCAAATGGTGTTGAACTGGTTGAAGGAAATGATTATATTGTTGATTATAACCTTGGACGAGTTACCATTTTAAATCATGGTTTACTGGAGTCCGGAACACCTATTCAAATTAGCCTGGAAAGTAATTCTTTATTTAATATTAATCGAAAAACCTTATTGGGAACTCATTTGGATTATATTATTTCAGATAATTTTACCCTGGGTGGTACAATTTTGCATTTGAGTGAAAAACCATTAACTAATAAAGTAGATATTGGAGATGAGCCTATTGCAAATACAATTTGGGGTTTAAGTGGTAACTATAGTACAGAATTTCCGTTTCTTACAAAAATGATTGATAAACTTCCTTTTCTTGAAACAAAAGAGGTGTCAACCATTGAAGTTAGTGGTGAATTTGCACACCTCATACCCGGACATTCAAAAACAATTGGAAAGGATGGAAACTCCTATATTGATGATTTTGAAGGAGCGAAAACATCGATTGATCTAAAAACACAGTACTCCTGGGTTATTGCCAGCACACCAAAAGGACAAGCTGATTTGTTTCCGGAGGGTGATTTGATTAATGACCTTCAAAATGGTTATAATCGTGCAAAAATTGCATGGTATAATGTAAATACAGATTTGTTAAGGAGTACGTCAGCAACTCCTTCTAATATCACTTTTTCAGATCAAAAAAACCATTTAGTAAGAGAAATACCTGAACAGGAGATATTTCCTAATAAAGAGAGTTATACAGGTTATCCTACCATACTGCAGGTAACAAATATTGCTTTTTATCCTAAAGAAAAGGGATCCTACAATTATGATGTTGCAGGTGTTTCGGGTATTTCTGCAGGGATTAATGCAAATGGATTACTTGAAGAGCCTCAAACACGTTGGGGAGGGATAATGCGTAAATTGCAAACCAATGATTTTGAAGCCACCAATATTGAGTTTATTGAATTTTGGCTTATGGATCCTTTTGTAGAAACTCAGATTGACAACCCGGGAGGTGATTTATACTTTAATCTGGGCTATCTTTCAGAAGACATATTAAAGGATTCAAGGAAAAGTTTTGAGAATGGTTTACCCACTTCAGCAGGCGATACGTTAGTTGATTATACGGTTTGGGGAAAAGTGCCTTTGCAACAATCTTTAGTAAATGCCTTTGATAATGATGCAAATACCCGACAGTATCAGGACGTTGGAATGGATGGTTTAAGTACTATCGAAGAAAGAAGCTTTTTTGCTAATTATCTTGATGCTATTTCCAGTGTCCATGGTACTTCTTCAAGAGCATATATTAATGCTGAAAAAGACCCATCCAGTGATAATTATCATTTTTTTAGAGGAAGTGACTTTGATACAGATAATGTAAAAATTCTGGATCGATATAAGTCTTATAATGGTATGGAGGGGAATTCACCTACTTCATCACAGTCTCCGGAACCATATCCCACTTCAGCTACACTAATTCCTGATGTTGAGGATATTAATCAGGATAATACTTTAAATGAAGAAGAAACCTATTTCCAATATAAGGTGAGTCTAAGGCCTGGAGCTGATATGGAGGTAGGTCAAAACTATATAGCAGATATTCGTGAAGCAAATGTATCAAGAAAAGATATGGCTGATACGATTATTAAATGGTATTTATTCAAAATCCCTATTTACAAACCTCAGCGTAAAATCGGACCTATTTCTGACTTTCGTTCTATTCGTTTTATGCGTTTGTTTATGCGTGATTTTAGTGAAGAAATGGTTTTGCGATTTGCTCGTTTGGATTTGGTACGAAGTGAATGGCGTGGATATGATGATAATATCTCTGAAGGAACAGAAGGGATTTCTATCCCTCAAACTGAGGATGAAGCATACGATGTTTCAGTGGTGAGCATAGAAGAAAACGGGTCGCGAACACCGGTTAATTACGTATTACCTCCGGGGATTTCAAGAGTCGTTGATCCTACAAACCCATACCTTAGAGAATTAAATGAACAGTCTATCTCTATGCGCGTTAAAGGATTGAACGATGGTGATTCACGATCTGCTTATAAAAATATTAATATTGATATTCGTCAATATAAACGCTTGCAAATGGAAGTGCATGGAGAGGCTTTGGTTGATGATATTCTTGAAGATGGTGAGTTATCTGTATTTATAAGAATGGGCTCAGACTTTAAACAAAACTATTATGAATATGAAATCCCCGTAAAACTAACACCCTACAGATCAGATTATGATGATGAATCAGACGCTGATCGCTTAATGGTTTGGCCAGCGGAGAATAGAATTAATTTTGAACTGGAATTATTACAACTGGTTAAGCAAATCAGAAACAATGAAATGCGGAATATCGGTTCAAGTGTTGAATTAATTACACCTTTTGTTCAATATCTGAATAATCATAACGAATTGGTTGAATTTGGAGCTAGTGATGGAAGAAAGGTTACTGTAATGGGTAATCCAAATCTAAGCAATGTGAAAACTGTAATGATTGGTGTTCGAAACCCCTCTCAACAAAATAATCCTAATAATGATGATGGTATGCCAAAATCCGGTATTTTGTGGATGAATGAACTTCGTGTTAGTGATTTTAGGCAAGAAGGTGGTTGGGCGTCAACAGCGCGTGTGTCGACAAAACTGGCGGACTTAGGTAGTTTTACTATTGCAGGTAATACTAGTAGGAGCGGGTTTGGAAGTCTTGAAAAAAAGATTAATGAAAGGCAAAAAGAGGATACTTATGCTTATGATTTATCTACAAACATTGAATTAGGCAAATTTTTCCCTAAAAAAAGCAGGGTCAGAATTCCTATGTATTTTGGATTTTCAGAAAATGTAAAAAGTCCACAATATAATCCTTTGGATCCGGATATTCTTTTAGAAACAACACTTTCTAATCCTGAAATATCTAAAGAAGAGAAAGATTCTATAAGAAATATTGTACAGGATTATACAAAGCGTAAAAGTTTTAATATTACTAATTTTAAAATTGAAGGTGATCCTACCAGGTTAAAAGGTAAGAAAAAACCATTTTATCATATTTCTAATTTTCAGGCAAGTTTTGCTTTCAATGAAATATACAGCCGGAGTGTAAAAATTGATCACAACCTAATAAGAAATCATGCAGGTTCATTTGCTTATGTTTTTAACAATCGACCAAAAAATCATACACCATTCAGGAAAAGTAAATTGTTTAAACATAACTCATTAAAGCTAATCAGGGATTTTAATTTTTATTTAGTACCTAATATGTTCTCTTTCCGTACAGATTTAGTAAGGAAATACCAGGAGAGTTTAGTTAGGAATATTACAGATCCTAATGCATTGATTTTTCCTACCTATAAAAAGGATTTTACATGGAATAGGAATTATGATCTGAAACACAGTTTTACCAAGGCACTTAAACTCCAATATACTGCAAATAACAAATCACGTATTGATGAGCCTTACGGTTCAATTGATCCAAATGATCCGGACTATATTCAAAAAAAGGATACTGTTTGGCAAAAGGTTATGTCTTTTGGACGTAATACTAATTTTAATCATGCGATAATGCTAAGTTACAACCTCCCACTTTCAAAAATTCCATTGTTACGCTGGACTTCGGCAACTGCAAGGTATAAATCAACTTATGATTGGACTGCAGGCCCGTTAACCGGTGATGTTGTTAATCTGGGGAATATAATTACTAATTCAAGTTCTATTCAGTTAAACGGGCAATTTAATTTTACGAAGTTATACAATAAGGTACCTTACTTTAAACGGCTTTCTCAAAAAATGAGAGGTGGAAAATCAACAAAAAAATATAAAGATGTTGTTTATAAAAAAGAGAACTTACGTTTTAAAAAGGGTATTCCAAAATCGATAACTCATGATTTAAAAACGGAAGATGTTAGTATTGAGGTGCAAGATGAAAATGGGAAGGAAATTAAAGGCGAATTGATTGTAGTTAATACTAAGAAAGTTAAATTTAGATCAACTGAAAACTATAAAAATTCATCGATTGTACTTACAGGAAAAAGGGAAATTAAAGATAATATTTTGCGAACATTAGGTGATGGTTTAGCGTATATGGTTATTGGTTTGAAAAACATTTCACTTTCGTATGAAACTGGAGGTGGAACAATATTGCCAGGATATGTGCCTAGGATAGAGTATGTTGGTTTAACTAAGTTGAATGGGCAGTTTGCTCCGGGGTTTCCATTTGTTTTGGGTATCCAGGATGTTAATTTTGTAAAAAATGCAAGAGATAATGATTGGTTAACAACGGATTCATTGCAAATTTCACCTTATGCAATGACAGATTTGACCAGGATGAATATGAAAGCAACTCTGGAGCCTTTAAAGGGGTTGAAAATAGATCTTTCAGCATTTAGAAATTCAGCAAATACCCGAAACGAAACAATGGTTCCCGGTCCGGATAATAGCCTTTCTGCTCAAAATTTACTTTATGCGGGTAGTTTTAGTATGTCTTTTTTAAGTATTAATACTTCATTTTTGAAATATGGTGAAAATTACTATTCACAAACCTATGAGAATTTTAAAGAACTAAGATATGATGTTGCCTGGCAACTTGCAACAGCAAGAGATGATGCTCGTGTACCGGGTTCGGGAGGAAGTCCAAATTACGATATAAATGAACCAAATAAAGATCCGATATCAGATGAAGACCTTACTGATGGGTTTCCAAATGGCTATGGCCCGGTTTCTCAGGAAGTGTTAATTCCTTCATTTTTGGCTGCTTATTCAGGCTATTCTTCTAAAAGTATTGGTGCTTCACCATTTATAGCTATTCCATTTCCAAATTGGCGTGTTACATACAATGGTTTATCAAATATTACTTTTTTGCAACGCTTTTTTTCAACAATTAATTTAAGTCATGCCTATCAGTCAAGTTATAATGTTAATGCATATAATACAAATGCAAATTATAGTTGGAATGATATGGCTGTTGATGGTTATAGTTGGGCTAGAGATGGGGTTAATGAATTGTTTATTCCTGAACAAGAAATAAGTAATATAACACTTACGGAAGCTTTTAATCCACTTATAAGTGTTGATATGACCTGGGTTCAGAATTTTAATACAAAGCTGGAGTTAAGAAGAGCCAGGGCAATGACACTTAGTTTTACAAACAATCAATTGATTGATTTAATTAGTTCAGAACTGATTGTGGGTGCTGGTTACCGTTTTGTAGAGCTTCCAATAATAATTAAAACACAAGGCAGGCAGCAAAAGTTTGAAAGTGATTTGAATTTAAGGGCTGACTTTTCTTTTATGAAAATGTTGACAGTTATTCGGAAATTAGAGGAAGATGTTGATCAAATTACAGCAGGACAGGATGTTATGTCAATCAGATTTACTGCTGACTATGCATTAAATGAACGATTTAATTTAACCTTATTTTATAATCAGGATATAAATGCACCAAAAATATCTACTTCATTCAGAACATCAAATACAAAGTTTGGAGTAAGTGTACGGTTTAATTTAATTCCATAAAATGATTATTAAATAAAAGATATGTTGTAGAAATGTTTATTTTTAAACATATTTACATTGAAAAATTTTAGATTTTGCAAATTTCGGTTTTACTTTGTTAATTATAATCAATTTCTTATTTTTACAACTTAATTGTTAATGATATGAACATACCAGATAATTTAAAGTATACAAAAGACCATGAATGGTTAAAAACTGATGGTGACGAAGCAGTTATTGGAATTACTGATTTCGCACAGAGCGAGCTTGGCGATATTGTTTTTGTTGAAATTGAAACCGAAGGCGAGCAATTGGCTAAAGAAGAGGTGTTTGGAACAATTGAGGCAGTAAAGACGGTATCCGACTTATATATGCCGGTTAGTGGAGAAGTTACTGAAATAAATCAAAAGCTTGAAGATACACCTGAGCTTATTAATCAGGATCCGTATGGTGATGGTTGGTTAATAAAAATTAAGATAGAAGATGTTGGAAGTCTTGAAGGATTAATGGATGCAACTGCATACAAAGCACAGGTAGACGAATAATTGGTATGAACGAAATAACTTTTTAGCGGTTTAAAGCCACTAAAAAGTTACTTGTTTATTATTCAAATAATTCAATTCGTTAATGATGATGATGTCCGTGGTCATGGTCATGATCTCCATCATGATTACATAAGTTTTCTCTACTTTTTAAAGTTCCCTGCAGTAGCTCATTTGCTAAATCTTTAGGACTTCTTACCTCGGCACCTATATAAACATTAATTCCATTTGAATTGAATAGGTCAATAGCCTTTTGTCCAATTCCTCCAACAATAATATCAGTTACACCCATATCTGCCATCCATTTGGGATAAGCACCTGGCGTATGCGTAGGCGGAACATGCATTTCCTCTTTCTCAATTGTATTATTCTTTGTTTCGTAAGTATAAAAATATTCGGGGTGGCCAAAATGAGCACTTAACATGCTATTGGCTACGGGTAGAGCTATTTTTCTCATAATTAATTTATTTAATTTATGATTGCAAAATAAACAAATAATTTGCTATTGATATGTATCAATAGTAATATTGTTAAACATAGTATGTGAAAAATAAGAAGCGTTTTACAAATTATCTTTAGATTTTTTAAGTTCAGAAGCAACCAGAGTTAGTTGTTTATACCAATCTTTACCATATTTTTTACTCAGGGGGTCTTTTAGAAACTTAAAAACTGGAACATTAAGCTGTTCACCATTTTTTATTGCTGGTTTGCAAATATCCCATTTATCGTAATTTACAGCATCAAACTGTTTCAGTTTTTGAATTCTCACCGGATATAAAAAACAAGATATGGGTTTTCTAAAAGATGTTACTCCATCCAAATAAGCTTTTTCTATTCCGCACATGGCAATTCCTTCTTCAAAAACAGCATATGCACATTCCTTTTCATTTATCAAGGGTGTAACAAAGTCACTATCCCAATCAATTACATAAACTCCTTTTTCTTCAATAACCTCTCGTCCTTCTTTACGAAGGTAAGGAAGTATTTTTGCTAAATCTTTTTCAAGGATTTTTATTTCTTCCTTTTCAAAAGGTGCACCAGAATCGCCTTCTACACAGCACATTCCTTTGCATTTTTGTAAATCGCAAACAAACTTCTTCTCAATTATATCACGACTCAAAATGGCTTTACCTATTTCAATCACAAGCTGTTTAATTTAGTTGTATTTTTAAACGAGTACTTTCCCTGTCATTTCTTTTGGAATTTCAATACCCATTACTTTTAAAATTGTTGGGGCTACGTCAGCTAAAATACCTGATTCAATATGTTTGTAATCATTACTAACTAAAATGCTTGGTACCGGATTTAATGAATGTGCAGTATTTGGACTACCATTTTCGTTAATCGCATTATCCGCATTTCCATGATCCGCAATTATTAAAGCATCATATCCATTTTCTTTAGCAGTTTCTACTACTTTTTCAACACATTCATCAACCGTTTTAATAGCTTTTAAAATAGCTTCGTATATTCCGGTATGACCAACCATATCACCATTGGCAAAATTCAGAATAATTAAATCATGTTCTTGTTTTTTTATTTCTGCAACAAGTGCTTCTGTTACCTCAAAGGCACTCATTTCCGGCTGTAAGTCGTAAGTAGCAACTTTTGGCGATTGTACCAAAACTCTACTTTCACCTTCAAATTCATTATCGGTTCCGCCTGACATAAAAAAGGTAACATGAGCAAATTTTTCAGTTTCAGCAATTCGTAATTGTTTTTTACCAAGTTTTGAAATTACTGCGCCAATTGTATTTTGTATATTTTCTTTATCATAAATGATATTTACTCCTTTAAATCGTTCATCGTATTTTGTCATGGTAAGATAATGCAGGTTCATGCACTTCATCCCCTCATCAGCCATATCTTCCTGACTAAGTACGGTGGTTATTTCTCTTAAGCGATCCGTTCTATAGTTAAAACAAATAACTACATCATCTTCTTTTATGGTAGCTACCGGAGCCCCATTATTATCAACTTTTACCGATGCTTTTATAAACTCATCAGTAATACCTTCTTTATAAGAGTTTTCAACTTCTTTAACAATATCAGTAACTTGCTTTCCTTTGCCATGAACCATTAAATCATAACCTTCTTTTACACGATCCCAGCGTTTGTCTCTATCCATAGTATAGTACCTGCCAATAAGGCTGGCAATGGTTCCATTTGATTTCTCAAGATGATTTTCAAGTTGTTTCATAAAGCCCAAGCCACTTTTCGGATCAGTATCACGTCCGTCAGTAATTGCATGTATATAAACTTTATCAAGACCATAGTCACCTGTTAAATCACAAAGTTTATACAAATGAGTATCTAAAGAGTGCACTCCACCATCAGAGATTAAACCAATAAAATGAACAGCTTTGTCATTTTTTTTAGCATACTCAAAAGCATTCAACAAAGTTTGATTTTCAGCAATACTATTATCCTTAATCGCATTATTAATTTTAACTAAATCCTGAAATACAACCCTTCCAGCACCAATATTCATGTGTCCTACTTCCGAATTTCCCATCTGGCCATTTGGCAAGCCTACATCTTCGCCTGAAGTTAATAAGCTGGCATTAGGATATTTTTTCAATAAGCTGTCAATATATGGAGTATCACCTTTTTTAATGGCATCTGATTTCGTTCCGTTTCCAATTCCCCATCCGTCAAGGATCATAAGGATAAATTTTTTATTTTCCATTTTTTGTCTTTTTTGTTTTAATGCGAATTGGCAAAATTACTAATTATTTTAAAACAAAAAGTGCTCTTATATAATCATTTTTATTTCATCGAACAATGTAAGTAGATATGTTTTGTTAACTATCATGTATTTAGTTGTTTATAGTAGTATTTGGCCATAATTTAAACTTACAATTAAAAAATGCAGAAAAAATAAATGTTTTTTTTTGGTATTTTAAATATTTATTTACCTTTGCACACCGATTACAAAAGGTACCATAGCTCAGTTGGTAGAGCAACGGACTGAAAATCCGTGTGTCCCTGGTTCAATTCCAGGTGGTACCACAAAAGCCGAAAGAATTTTCTTTCGGCTTTTTGTGTTTTTATGATTGCCTTTATGATTTTCAGGCTAATAATTTTTAAACAGTTGAAACTTTTGTTCAGTTAGCACTTTATTGAAAATGGAATGAATTATTAGAAAAACCTTAAGTTATTTGCTTGTTGTGTTTTATTGTGTTTGCAAAATCGCTATGCTAAGTTGCTGGATATTTTTATTTATTTGATATGGTGTATTCAATCAGGATTTAGGAACTACCGAACTTTGGCTTGTTCGTTTTGAAGATGATAAGAAAAAAGAGCTTGCAAAATACTTTATGGCTTTCAGAATAAGCCTAGTTTAGGAATAAACTAAATATGTATAGCTTATACATCTCGCTTGTCGGAAAAGTTGTAGATACTTGCAACAAATTCTTACTCCAAGGTGTTTTTCAACATTTCAATCATTTGGCTATGCTTATCAAGATTAGTATTTTTCAGCTTTTGAATATTTAATAATTTCCATTTTATAGCAGGCAGCTCTTTTAATACAGTGTAAGGGAATAAATCCCATTGAGGTTCTCCTGTTTCAAAACTCAATAAAAACTTTTTATCATTTTCAGTTAATCGGTTTTTAATGGTTTCAATTAGCAAACTTCTTGTTTCTAAATAATCTTCGTATGAAAATTCGATAGTTGCCATTCCTTCAAATTGATTATCGAATGCTGATTTTTGGTTTTTAAGTATTGGAGATAGTAATTCGCTAATGGGTTTATAATGGCTTATTAGTCCAAGCTTAAAACCATCCCATATTTCATCAGAGAAGCCCTCATTATCAAACAATAGTTTCACATCAAATATATCACGAGGGTGCTGTCTGTCAACTGCAGCGCAAATCTTACCTCCATACAATTCAGCCATAGAAACAGCATTAATTGCAGCAAACTTATTAAACTCATCCTGTACCAAATCAACAAGCTGCATCAATTTTGTTGGAAATACATTTCCCCTGGTAACTGTGTTGACCTCTATTTTTATTTGCGCAGCTTTCCTTTGACAATTCAATTTCACATCAGTGCCTCCACTCAAGGGAACAGTATGTATTTTAATTCCTTCAATATTTTTCTCCATATCGGCTTTAATTCTACCTAATCCGGTTTGGATATTTTTTAAAGCCTCATCTCTTGAATCAATCGGTAAATATGTCAAATCTAAATCAACCGACAAGCGAGGCATGTCTCTTACAAATAAGTTAATAGCAGTACCTCCTTTTAATGCAAAAATTTCTTCTTTTGCAACATAAGGTAGTACTTGCAATAATAAATCTACTTGTGCTCTATATATTGGTAAAATCATAGTACTGCTAATTCTTTTGGTATTGATATTAGATATTTCGCATTATAAACACCTTTTTTTGTTATCATTCTATCCCCCTTACCTAAATCTACATTATCGGTTTTCAAAAAATGAAACCACTGGTGATTTGCTTTTTCTGCCATATACAAGAACAAACGCCTTACTTTTAAAGAGTTACAAGCCAACAATAATTTGGTAACAAGCTTTGGTTTTAAGTTTACCAAACCTTCTAAAACCTGATAACATTCAACAAGATCCATGTTTTTTGGTGCTAAATACAAACACTCCAGTATAGCTCTTTCAGGAGTAGAAATATTAATTAGTATTCCTTTTATATCTGATCCTTTTATAGCTAAACCACCAGGTAAAAAGGACGTTGTTTTATGAAATATATCAAGATTCCAATCATAATCAGTGAACCACTTAGGCAAACTTTCTTTTAGTGGAGAAAATAGTTGCAGTACTTCCTTATCCAACCTAAAATAATGACTATATCCATGCAAGGTCAATGCTGATAAAGCACCTACATGAACTTTAGTATTAGTTTGATACTGAATTGCATTAACGGCTCCCTGCCATTCAACTATATCATCAGGGCTTTTATATGCTCCTCGACCCAATGGTTCCAGCCATCCACTTTCTATGTAATATTTACGTAAATGTCGAGATATACCATTATTGTTCAATAACGAAGATGTTATCACACGGTTGGACTGTAATAATTTAAAAACCGTCTTTAATTTTGTTTGGTTATGCGTAGCCATACTACTCAAATTTACACAAAAATAAAGAATAAAAATGAATTATGCGACATATAACTTTAATTATATTAATTTATGAGTAGTAGAACTACGCAAATTTATGTTTTTATAAAGAATTACAAATTAGCGATTAATGAGGGGAGGACAGTGAACTGCATACAAAGATGACAAACTGGCTTCGACTGCGCTCAGCAACCAAAAGTCACCCGTAGGGCAGCTACACTTATTTTTTACCATAAAAAGTAATCAAAAAAATAAAAAATGGGTGT
>JAOZNO010000331.1 GCA_029933755.1 Bacteroidales bacterium
ACTACCTGAATACATGTTAATGAGGTATTGCTTGTAGCATCAAGATTTGATAAGCTAGGAGTATTATTTAAAGTCAATGATTCTAAACTATTTGAAGCACAATTTAATGTTAGCAGATTGGCTCGATTGCTCATGTTCAGGTTGATTATCGAATTCAGGGAACAGTTTAGGGACTCCAAACTTATAAAATCTTCAATTCCTGTTAAATCAGATATGCCCTGACTATTTACATCCAATGACGTAAGGTTTTCAATATTTGCTGTTGGAACATAATCATCAGCCGCAATATCATCATAGGCAGTTAGGGCAGCTTCAAAATTATCATCTGGCACATAAGTATATGAAATACACACTGTATTGAAGGTCGCAATATCATCTTTTTCCCAATCTTCATTATTATTTGCAGCTACAGGATCATCTACTACTATACATCTTAAATAGGGGTTTGTTGTTGAATTAAAATTTGTGATGAAGGCATTATTTCCATTTTGTAAAATTAAAGAGGCCAATTGATTTTCAGAGCAATTGATTGAAGTCAAAGATGTGTTGTTACTTAAATCTAAATCACTTAACAGGTTTGATGATATATCTAGTCCCACTAAAGCTGTATTAAAACTTAAATCAATATTATTTAGTTGATTAGAAGCACATATTAGATTTGTTAAAACAATATTATTGTCAAGAACTAAACTACTTAATTGATTATTTGAACATGATATAAATTGTAATGAATCATTTTGATTTAGATTTAAGCTAGCTAGTTGATTAGATGAACAAGTTAAATTTGTTAAAAAAAGATTATTGTTTAGATTTAAATTTGTTAACTGATTACTTGAACAATCAAGAAATGTTAATGAGTCATTTGAAATTAAATCTATATTATTTAATTGATTGGACGCGCAAAATAATGTACTTAGCAAAGTATTACTACTTACATCTAAACTATTTAGTTGATTTCCGGAACACGCCAGATATGTTAAAGAATTATTTATTGTCAGGCTTAAACTGTTTAATTGATTTGATGAACAGCTTAGTTTTTCTAAAGAGGTATGGGTACTTACATCCAAACTAATTAATTGATTATTTGAACAGTCCAGAGAAGTTAAAGAGTTATTGGCAGAAATATTTAAATTACTAAGTTGATTATATGCACAAGTTAATGATTTTAAGTTAAGATTGCTACTTAAATCTATATTTACAATTTGGTTAGAAGAAAAATCCAATGATTCCAAATCAGTATTATTACTTACATTTAAACTTGTTAGCTTATTAAATGCACAATTCAGGGATGTTAAGCTTACAAAATCCTGAATCCCTGTTAGATTAGTAATATTCTTGTCTATAATATATAGATCGGTAAGTGTATTTATATCTGAAGTTAAAACCTGACCATTTAGACCATCTGTATCAATACCCAAATCTATTAATGCCTGTTCAAAATTTGCATCAGGTATATTTGTCGTTTGAGCCTGCAACAAATTTAAACACAGTATATTTATTATAAATAAAAAGAGTAGATATTTTTTCATTACTGTTATATTACTTTTCAAATTATAGATAGGCTATATTTAAAACTGGATTTTCAATATTCCTGAAGTGACCGTAAATTATTTTGAAAACTTTTTATTCATTGTTTTATGAGTATGAATTGCTTTTTTAAACTTAGATCCCATAAACTGTAATATTTCTTCTTTATATGCCGGTTCATCCTTCATCTTCTTCCAGAAAGGGTGTTCATCAAGACTTTTTCCAGATTCTAAATACATAGCTTTGGCTTGTTCTATTGATTCCATCAATTGTTCCCTACTTACTTCAACATATACAATATCATCAACACCTGGTGTAAGTACAATTCCTTCATTGTGTGAAATTTCCTTATGTGTTTCTTCTTTTTCTTTTATTATTTTACCAACAATTGTTTTTTCAATAATATCATCATTAATGGCTTCTTTAAACCCAGGTATTAATTCGCTCAATACCATATTTGTTTTATCAATTTGTTCCTGTAATGAATTAATTTTTTCTTCTTGCTCAAGGATAACTTTACTAAGATCATTCGTATTTAATCCTACTGCTACATTTACAAAATTTACATTTTCCCCTTCAGCAACCGTCCAGGCTACTCCAACAATTTTTTTATAATCTGTTATTTTCATTTTATCCGGATGTACTGCAACCCCAAACCCATCAGCAAACATGTTAGGCAAAATATAATCACCTGTTTTAACATCTCCAATTACTTTTACAGGAACCTGCCCCATAAAGGCTATTTTTTCATAGCTTCTTTCATCCTCTAATTGGGGCATATTTCCAAGTACAATCGGGTTGGTAGATATCACCATTACTTTATCCGCACCGCTTGTACTTTTAGTAATATATCCGCTTCTTACTCCTACTATATCCCCCGGCTTAAATTTATCGTTAAGGTTTGCTTTTGGTAACCATTCTGCATAATCCCCTGATCCAGATTGGTAGGTAACGCCAATATTGTCACTTATAAACTTATCAAACATAACGTGATCCGCTATCACTGTTGCCAAATTAGCACCAGCTATTACAGCATTTGCAATTTTCAAAACAAGATTCATTCCTTCAGATATGATGAATGCAGGTATTGGTGCTGTAACACAAGCTCCAAATCCAACACATGCTGTAGAAGAACCAGCTGCAGCAGCCACATCAACAATTCCCTGGGCAACTTCAAAACCGGCGATAGCAAATTCAGCGCCTGCTATTACTTCGTCTGTTATAAGTCTCGCAGTTTCATATATATACTCTGGATCGGCTTTTGAATCAGCAATTGTTTGCCCTTCAATTCTGCCCCACATTAGGCCGGTTTCAGCATCCCAAAATGAAACGTAATTATTAACACCTGATCTCGACTCATTTACCTTTATGGCAATCCCCTGGCTACTGCCCTCTATTAGTAAAGGATATGCATTAAAGTTATCTTGATCGCCAAGGGTAGTGTCTGATATTGCATTTAAAGATACTTGCCCATTTAGGTATGATGACCCGTTTACAGTTATTTCAACAAAATCAACAGGTGCATTAAAAATCGCCGGGCCGTTAAAAGTGGCCGTATCTTCAACTGTTATATTTCCGTCAAAAAGGGAAGGGCTCTGATTAACGCTTAAGGAATCCATTAACCGGGTATTTCCTAAAACAGTTAATGTGTTATTTAGATCCGTTGCCCCATCTACATTTAACATACCCGTAAGGTTGGTATTGTTATTATTATTTACATCCAATGAACTGTTTAAGTTTGTTGGACCTTCAACGGTCAGTTCGCTATTTAGATTTGTAGCATCATCTACACTTAAAGTTCCTGTTGCTGTGATATTTCTATGATAAGCGTAAGGAACAAAAGTTAATTCCTGTCGGCTTAAATCAATAAAATTGCTACCTGCACCGCTAAAATCAATTTCAACACTTAAATCTTTTACTGTTCCATCCCAGCTAATCATGGTAAATTCGTCATGGTTAACACTACCTATCATCAGGTTGATCATGCCATATTGGTCTGTTTTGGTAATATGTACCTCTTCAAATTCTTCTGCATTAGTTGCATCAAAAACTGTAAAGCGGATAGCAATTGCAGCATTTGGCAAGATATTTCCTTCAATATTTACCCCAGGTATTTCTTCTACATTTGGATCTATAATGACTGCCTGATAGCTTATTCCATCTGTTTGGGCAAAAATTGATATGCTTACAATTAGTAATAGAGTGATTGTAAATAATCGTTTCATAATAGAAATATTTAATAATTTTTAGAGTTTTGTTATTTTGGCTAAAAGTTGTTTGTTTTTTGTTGTTATTTTCAGGATATAATTACCCTTAGTCATGTAACTCAACAGTAAATTTAATTGTTGAGAAGCAGGATGTTTTTTCGAGAATACAATTTTTCCGGAAAGATTGTAAACTACAACAAACAGATCATCATTGATCGCTTCATCAAATGTAATGTTTAGCAACTGCTGGAAAGGATTTGGATATAAATTAGCTTTTAGTTGGTTTTCTGGTAAAATTTGAACTTTTTCCTTAGAATGAAGAGGTTGTTGAAAGCCCTGCCGTATGGTATAATTGTTTTTTGTATATGTTCCTATAACACTTGCCTGGCCAATACTCTGGCGTAAAAGATAAGTTCCTTTATTTGTGGTAATCGTTTTAGATAATCCATTCATTCCCAGAGTAGACCTTATTAAGTATTTTGAATTTCCTTTTTTAGATTGATTTCCTTTAGGATTTTTAATTAAATTATATTCATCTAAATTGGACGTTTGTTCATTTAATAGCTGATTTGGAACATAGCTTGCTATCAAATCAACCGCAGATATTTCATTGTCATTGTTATTTACCTTCTGATAACTAACTAGTGGACTTTGTCCTAATAATTTGACCAGAGTAACCAGAAAGATTGATAATAAGAATATACTTTTCATACGATTTTAAAAAAAAGGATCTTATTTAAAACTACTTGTTAGATTAACAGCTACCTACGTGCAGGTAAACTAATTGAAAACCCTAAACTAATGGTATGTGTAATAAAATTTAGCTCTTCTTGAGTATCAGCATCTGATTTGAATACTGAAAAACTCATTCCCCCCATATATTGAGCATATACTGAAACTGTTTTTGATGCGTAGTAAATAACCCCAACACCTCCATTAGTAGAAAGAAAAGGTTTATCAAACTGTTCAACACCCTTAAGGTTATAAACATCATTATTTATAGTTTGTGTGCCTTGAACAAAAAATTCCGGGGCAACATCAATCTGGATAAAAAAGGTAAAGCCCTGTTCTGTATTAGAATTCTTGGTGTTAAGGAAGGCATTTCCTTTAAAAAATTCATACCCAACTCCTAAATTAACAGCAATATAATTAAGTTTCCAATCATAATAATTTCCAAGAATATCATCACTACCTTTAGCACCATACTTATTGTATTCGATACCTGATAAAAAATAAAGACTTGTCTTCTGAATTGGCATTTTAAATCCAATTCCAATATGGTTATCTGTGGTGCCCTGCAAATTATCAAGTTTAT
>JAOZNO010000008.1 GCA_029933755.1 Bacteroidales bacterium
AGGAATTTTCAAAAGAAAAAGGTTTTAAAATTGGTAAATCAATGCCTGAGTTTCAGATCTCAGTTATTATGATATTTTTTTGAACAAATCATTTTGTCATAGTGTTTTGTCATTTAACGATTATCAAATGATAAAATAGTACCAGAGAATAGAAAATATATCAAATAATTTTGTCACCATAAATAACTTAATTCTATATTGATGGATAAAAACATATCTGTAAAAAGTCTCATATCAGCATTAATCATATTTGTAGCTTTCACGGCAATATCCTGTGGAGGTTTGCGACTACACTCAGTCAAACATATTGGTTCACCTTCAAAAAAAATCTGGTTTGAAGAAGACAGTTATAATATAGACTCTATACCCAGTTTGCTTAAAAAAAACGGGAAGGATTACAAAATACTACTTCTAGCTGATATTCAGATTGATGGCGCACCTGGACGAACAAAAAAAGCGCTCAAACTGATAAAAAAACTTGTAGAATCAACTAAGCCCGATTTTATTGTTGCACTTGGTGATAATACCGAATGGTATTTTTCTGATTTAATGGCCAAAAAGTTGATTAAACACATGGAGCAATTTAATATTCCTTGGTCTGTAGTTTTAGGAAATCATGATTCGGAAGGGCGAAAGGCTCGTCCCTGGTTTGGCAATCATTATGAAGCAGCAAAGAATTCACTTTTTAAATACGGGCCTTCAAATATTCATGGTGTTGGGAATTATTCAGTTCTTCTAAAAGATGAAGAAGGTAATATCCTTTATTCCTTAATAATGATGGATTCTAATGAATATCGCGAATATGAAGATGGCCGCAGCTATGATTTTATTCATCGCGACCAAATTGAATGGTATAAATGGCAAGTAAAAGGTGCAAGTGCTGCACGATACGGACAATACAATCCGGCAGAAGGGAAAGTGATTCCATCAATCTGTTTCTTTCATATTCCTTTATTAGAATATGCTGATGCGGCCAATGCATTAAAAGCCGGCACAATTGACTCCACAAAAGTATTAGGCGAAAACAGGGAAGGTATTGCTTCAGCAAAAGTTAATTCCGGTTTATTTGATGTTATGAAAAGTCATAAAAGCACCACACATGTTTTTGTTGGTCACGACCATGTAAATAATTTATCAGTTGATTGGCAAGGAATTAAACTTTCATACGGATTAAAAACCGGACCAACCAGTTATTACGCAGAAGATATGCAGGGTGGAGCTTTGTTGACCCTAAAACAAAATGCAGAAGATAAAACAACAAATGTTGAAATAAAATATATTTATGTTGAAAATTAGATTAGTCCTAATATTAGTTGCCATACTTTTAGTATCTGCAAAAAACTATGCACAGCAAACCAATATTTGGCATTATATTGAAAATGAACAAATAATAGAAGAAAATAAGGAAGACGCACATGCCTCTTTTACTTCCTTTTCAACGGAAGAGTTGGCATTAAAAGAGGAAAATTCGAAATTCATTCAATCTCTGGATGGTATTTGGGATTTTAAATGGGTACGTTCTCCAAAAGACAGGCCTAAAAACTTTATGAAGCCCGGTTTTGTTTTGAAAAATTGGGATAAAATAAAAGTTCCTGCAAATTGGGAAATTGAGGGTTTTGGTATCCCAATTTATGTGAACCATCAATATGAATTTGCTGATTATAAAGCACCCATTTCTGATGAAATGAAGTTTGTTGATCGCATTTATCCTGCCAATCCCGGGAAAGTACCTCATAAATATAATCCTGTTGGCTCCTACCGGAGAGAATTTATTTTAGAAGATCGTTGGAAAGGGAAAGAGGTATTCCTTCACATAGGTGCAATGAAATCCGGTGGTTTTGTGTGGATTAATGGCAAATATGTTGGTTATTCGCAAGGCAGTAAATTACCTGCCGAATTTGATATTACAAAATATCTAAAAAAGGGAAAAAACACCATTGCTTTGCAAATATTCCGCTGGACAGATGGTTCTTATCTTGAATGTCAGGATTTCTGGAGGATTAGCGGTATAGAACGATCTGTTTATATTTATGCGCAACCAAAAACACGTATCAAAGATTTTGAAGTAGTTTCAATATTGGATGCAGCATATTTGAACGGAAAACTTGATTTAACCGTTGATTTACACAATCATTTATCAAAAAAACAAAAGCTTAAGATAAGTTATCAGTTGCTTGATGATAAAAAAACAGTTAAATCAGACATTAACAGCCTCCAAGTTAATGGGAATTCTAGTGCTTCAGTAAATTTTTCGACGGTTATTAAAAATGTAAAGCAATGGAGTGCGGAACATCCAAATTTATATACTTTGCTGATAAAAACGGAAGATGAGAAAAGAAATGTCATTGAAGCGACTTCCATTAAAATAGGTTTTCGCTCAGTTGAAATTAGAAATGGGTTATTGTTGGTTAATGGGCAGCGTATAACTTTAAAAGGGGTGAATACACAAGAACATGACCCTAAAACCGGGCATGTAATGTCAAACGAGTTAATAAAAAAGGATATTCGTCTTTGGAAAGAAAATAATATAAATGCGGTTCGTTTAAGTCATTATCCACGTGGACATGCTTTTTATGAGATGTGTGATTTATATGGCCTGTACGTAGTTGATGAAGCAAATATTGAGTCGCATGGAATGTATTACGGAAAACATTCGCTGGCAAAAAACACAAAATGGGAAAAGGCACATGTAACAAGAATGGTACGCATGGTAAAACGTGATAAAAACCATCCATCTGTTATCATCTGGTCAATGGGTAACGAAGGAGGTAATGGAGTTAATTTTTATGCCGGATATAAAGCAATAAAAGAACATGACAAAATAAAGCGTCCGGTACAGTATGAGCGTCCATATAAAGACTACGATGCAACTGCACTTGATATGGATTGGAATACAGATATTATTGTGCCCCAATATCCATCGCCGAAAAGGCTGGAATATATTGGCAGGCTAAAAACTGACCGTCCTTACATTCCTAGTGAATATGCACATGCCATGGGTAATAGTACTGGCAATTTTCAAGATTATTGGGATGTAATTGAGCAATACGATAATTTGCAGGGAGGTTTCATTTGGGACTGGGTTGATCAGTCTATTTGGAAAACAGATAAAAAAGGTGAACGATTTTACGCTTATGGTGGTGATTACGGTAAAAATATGCCAAACGACAACAGTTTTTTGAACAATGGCATTGTTTTTCCTGACCGCACACCGCAACCGGCCTTGTTTGAAGTGAAAAAAGTTTATGAGTATATTAACTTTAAAGAGCAAGGGATTAACAAGCATAATGAATTACGTGTATTAGTCGAAAATTTATATGATTTCACTAATTTGAATCAGTTTGATTTTATTGCAAAAATAAAAGCCGATGGTAAAGTGTTAAAAACAATATCGGTTAAAGATTTGGATATAGAATGTCATACAGGTAAATTAATCCGTTTATCGTTAGATAATATAGAATATTTAAATAATACCGAATATTTTGTGGAGGTAAGTGCTACAACTAAAGAAAAATGGGGCCTTTTACCTAAAGGTTTTGAACTGGCACATGAACAAATTGATTTAAAAGATAAATACAAAGTAAGATCCGGAAAAATTAAAAATGGTGAGGCACTAAATTTAAAAGAAGATAAAAATTCCATTAAAATATCTAACAATAAGTTGCAAATAATCTTTGATAAGGCTAAAGGGCAGTTGGTTTCATTTATTTATTCAGGAAATCAATTGATAAAAAATAATAATGGCCCAAAACCAAATTTCTGGAGGGCAGTAACCGATAACGATTTTGGCAACCAAATGCATACTAAAAATATAGAATGGAAAAAAGCGGGTTTGTTTGCAAAAGTTGAGGGTGTTTTTACTAAAAAACGATCAGATAATTTAATCGAAATAAAAGTCGATTATTTTTTACCCGGAGTGAATACTCATTTCAAAAGCAATTATATAATTAATGGGAATGGAGTAATTCAAATCTCAAACACATTGAAACCAACAGAATACAAATCGGACATTCCACGGATTGGTATGAAGATGCAATTGCCGAAAGAGTATGATAACTTCAGCTATTTTGGCAGGGGGCCATGGGGAAATTATACGGATAGGAAAGTCTCTGCTTTTATTGATTTGTATGAGTCGAAAGTAACTGAACAATATGTTCCTTATATCCGTCCGCAGGAAAATGGGAATAAAACAGATGTGCGTTGGGCAGCTTTAACTAATAATGAGGGGAATGGATTGCTGATTGTTGCTAATAATACAACACAAGGTTTGGGTATTACGGCATTACATATGCTTAACGACGATTTTGATGCTACCGCAGGACTACAGTATGATAAAAAGCAAAAAATCAATAAAAAATATCATCTAAAAGAAATTCCTGAATTAAACAAAAGAAAACATACAAATGATATAGTAGAACGTGATTTAGTTCAGTTAAATATTGACCTTTTCCAGCGTGGACTTGGTGGTGATGACAGTTGGTGGGCAATGCCACAAAAAAAGTATTTAATAAGCGGACAAAAAACTCATAAATATAGCTTTGCACTTATCCCTATAAAAGAAGGAACAGTGGATAAATTTTTAAGGATAAGTAAAAAATATGCAAATCAAGTTCACTGAGGTGTTTATAGATATATTTCGCTCTAGTTTAGATTATCTGGGGTATTTTCAATTATTATTGCGGGTACTTGTATACTAATATATACAGTACTGGCTTCGGATTTAAATATTACCTGGGAAGATGGGAAAAAACAACCGGTTTCCCGTCTCGAACGGCCACAGTTATTATTAGATGAAAATGGTGAGCCGAAAGTCTTATTCTCTGCCTGTGCTATTAATTCGCCTTCTCAAGAGAACGGGCACTCGTTTAATATTCACATTCAACTAAAATAAAACTCAGTTAAAAAATGAGAAGTAACAATAGTTTTGATAAATTACTTCAAAGCAAATCCCACTTGCCAAAGGGAGAACAAAATAGGAATTGGTTAAATAAAAAATATTCCGACGAACTTAATTTAAATGTAATTATAAATTGACACCCATGAGATATCTGCTTCTTTTTTTAACCCTTACCATATTATTCGGTGGCTGTTCAAAAGAACAAAAAAAACCAAATGTACTTTTTATTATTGCCGATGATTTAACAGCCACAGCAGTTTCGTCATACGAAAACAAAGCTTGCTATACACCCAATATCGACAAGCTGGCCTCAGAAGGAATCCGTTTTACAAGAACGTATTGTCAGTACCCGGTTTGTGGACCATCTCGTGCTTCTTTTATGTCTGGTTATTATCCCAGTGCAACAGAAACATATGGTTATGTAAGCGGACGTGAAAATATTGGCCCCAAAAGGCAAACATGGTCGCAACTTTTTAAAGATAATGGTTATTACACTGCCCGGGTGAGTAAAGTTTTTCACATGGGAGTCCCTATAGATATTGAAGAGGGAAGTGACGGAACCGACGACCCTGCCTCGTGGGTTGAAAAATTCAACAGTCAGGGACCCGAGTGGAAAGCACCCGGCGATGGTGAACTGGTACAGGGGAATCCCGACGGGATCCTACCTATTAAAGGGGGTAATGTTATGACCATTGTAAAAGCCAATGGTGATGATTTGGTCCATTCCGATGGAAAGACAGCAAAAAAAGCTTGCGAGCTAATTCGCCAACATAAAGATAAACCGTTCTTTCTTGCTGTTGGATTTGTTAGGCCTCATGTTCCTTTTGTTGCCCCCAAAAAGTATTTTAAACCCTATCCTTTTGAAGAGGTAATTATGCCTGAAAAAGTGGAAGGCGACTGGGACGATATTCCTAAACGTGGGATTAATTATGTTACTAGCGTAAATGCAAAAATGAACCTGACACAGGAAAAAAAGGCTGTAGCAGCTTATTATGCAGCAGTGTCGTACACCGACGCACAGATTGGTAAAGTACTAAAAACTTTAAAAAAAGAGGGGCTGGAAAACAATACAATTGTGATTTTCACTTCCGATCATGGTTTTCATTTAGGTGAACATAATTTTTGGATGAAGGTGAGCCTACATGAAGAATCGGTACGTGTACCTATGATTATTAAAGTTCCGGGTAAAAAACCTGCTGTATGTAATTCGTTTACAGAACTTCTTGATTTGTACCCAACAATTGCAGAACTGGCTGGGTTAGAATATTCAGAACACATTCAGGGGGAAAGTCTTGTCGGGACTCTTGAAAATCCTGAAATTAAAGTTCGCGATATGGCTTTCTCTGTTACACAGGGTGGAAAAACATTTTTGTTAAGGACTGAAAAATGGGCATATATTCAGTATAATGAAGATGCCAGTGCCGGAATTGAATTGTTTGACATGGTGAATGACCCAAAACAGTTTATAAACCTTGCTGAAAACCCTGACTATGTCAATGTTGTTTCAGAATTTAAAGAAAAATTAAAACTTAAATTAAAAGAAGTAAGGACAAACGATTTGGGTAGGGAGTATTAATTAATTGCTGTTATTATTAATAAATATAGATATTCGTTTATGTACCCAACCAGGCTGAAAACCCAAATTAGATGTAAGCATTTATAATGATGTGGATACAGAAACCTTTTCAGACCATTATCCTGGTTATGGCAGAATTTGATTTTTTTTTAAATGAAAGCTATGAATAGTCTAAGTCAGAATATTTTGTACAAGTTGCTGATATAATCAATTGTATTTACGTTTTTAATAAATTTAATATGAAAAAATACTACTGGATAATATTGATTATAGCAACTTTATCAACTGCGTGCAAACTTAGTTCGTACAATAATGCTCAAGGAGAAGGTGTAACCAAAAAGGATTGGAAACTGATTTGGGAGGAAAATTTTGATTTGTCTAAGTTGGATACAAGCAAATGGACAAAGATTACACCCGGTGGCTCGGATTGGAATAAACACATGACTACGGATTCAATGTGTTATGAAATAGCAGATGGAAAACTTTTTTTAAAAGGGATTATCAATCCAGATACCAAAAGCGACCCAAGACCCTATTTGACAGGAGGAGTTTATACCAAAGGAAAATTTGCTTTTCAATATGGGAAAATTGAAATTCATGCAAAGCTGGAATGTGCTCAAGGAGCCTGGCCCGCCATGTGGATGCTCTCTGAAAACCAAAAATATGGAGCATATCCCAGAAATGGCGAAATTGATATTATGGAACACCTAAATTTTGACGATAAAATTTATCAAACAACGCATTCATATTATACTTTAGAACTAAAGCAAAAAAGAAAGCCACCACAGCATGGAACAGCAAAACTGGATATTGATAAATTTAATACGTTTGGACTGGAATGGTTTCCTGATAAATTGGTATTTACCTTAAATGGGAAAGAAAGCTTTCGTTATCCAAAAGTTGAGGGAGTTGACCCATCTCAATGGCCTTATGATCAGGAATTTTATGTTTTAATTGACCAACAGCTTGGCGGGGGATGGGTTGGAAAGGTAAAAGCGGACGATCTACCTGTTCAAATGATTGTAGATTGGGTAAAAGTATATCAGAAAAAGTAGAACTACCAAGCCCCAAGTTGATTATTTTGTTTCTAGCTTGGTTTGAATAAATGGCAAATAATAAAATTTATAAAATTGAGCATTAAACATCTAACTTTTCACATTTTGCAAATAAAGCCGTCAGACCGATTTTTCGGAGTGGGCTCAAAATTTTAATCTATAAAAATTATTATGAAGTATTTTACAATTATTCTATTATTTCTATCAGTATTTAATCTTAATGCTCAAAAAAACACAGTTTATGTTTCACCTGATGGAAATGATAAAAATGAGGGCACAGAACATTTGCCAGTTGCAACTATTGAAATAGCACAGCAACTTGTTAAAAAGATAAAAAGAAATAATGAGTTGAAAGATACAGTTTTTGTTTTTCTGCGTAAAGGCGTTTATCGTTTAAAACAAGGAATCCTTTTTAATAGTGAGGATGCAGGAACTAAAAATTCACCTGTGGTATACAAAGCTTTTGAAGGAGAAAAAGTGACAATATCCGGCTCTGTCGCAATCAATAATTACAAACCACTATCAAAAGATCATTCCTTATATCTGAAAAATCCAGATATTGGAAATAAAATCATTGAAATTGATTTACAGGAAACAGGTTTAAATTCATTTAACAAACTACGTCTATCAGGATTTGGAGGACAAGAAGCACAAAGATCTTATGCACTGAGGGAGCTGTATTTTAACAAAAAACCTATGCAGCTTTCACGATGGCCAAACAATGGTTTTTCTAATTTCACAAGTGTTGTTACTGATAAGTTGGATTCTATTGGGCTTACCGGAATTGTATATGAAGATGAACATATATCTACATGGAAAAATGAGCCAAACATCCTCTTGCATGGATATTGGTATTATTTATGGGCAGATGCCTATGAACAGGTTTCTAAAATAGATACAGCAAATCAGGTAATATGGCTAAATCCACCTTATAATCATTATACCTTTAGAGGAAATCACCCTTTTGCCGCTTACAATGTAATTGCAGAAATTGACCAACCGGATGAATGGGCATACGATTATCAAAATAAAAAAATCTATTTTTATCCGCCGGATGATGTAAAAAATGCTTCATTGGAACTTTCAATCTGCGAAGAGCCTTTATTAACAATAAGTGGTACACAATGGATTACATTTAAGGATATTTGTTTTGAAATGGGATCCAGTGAAGGATTACGAATATCAAACAGCAATTTTATAAATATAGATAATTGTAAAATTCATGCTTTTGCCCGTGATGGAATTATTCTGAATGGTGGAAATAATAATACAATATCTTCATGCGAAATATACAATTTAGGCAGAGGTGCTATAAAAATTTCAGCTGGAAATAGGGAAACTCTTAAAAAATCCGGTTTTATTATTGATAATTGTCATATCCATAATTTATCACGTATTGACCGAACCTATACACCAGGCATTTGGGTTGATGGAGTTGGTACTACTATCACACATTGCAAAATTCACGATATTCCAAGCAGTGCAATGCGTATCAATGGCAATGACCATATGGTTGAATACAATGAAATGCACCATGTTGTAACAGAATCTGACGATCAAGGGGCAATTGATATGTGGGGTGATCCTAGTTTCCGAGGAAATGTTTTTCGCTACAATTATATTCACGACATAGGGCCTTATGCCACCGATAAAATAAAATCACATGCCGGAAGGGCTGGTATTCGCTTCGATGATGCCATTTCAGGAAATTGGATTTATGCCAATATTTTCAAAAACTGTGCAGGAGGTAATTTTGGTGCCATACAAATTCATGGTGGTAAAGAAAACCTAATACAAAACAATCTTTTTTATCAATGTTCTGCTGCTATTTCTTTTACGCCCTGGAATAGGAAGTTTTGGTTAAAATACACAGAGATGTCTGTTGGTTTTATAGAAAGAAACAAAGAATTTTATGAGGCTCGCTATCCCAAAATGAAAAAATTAAATAGCAACATGAATAAAAACACCGTTATACAAAATGTTTTTATGCAATGTGAAAATATAAGCCTGCGAAAACCAAAAGTAGTTATATTTGAACACAATATAGAAATTAATGGAAAGCAAGAGTTAACTGATATAAGGGAAGTGGTTAATTCATTAAAGAATATTTCCGGGGACTTGAAGAAATTTAAATATGAACCGATTCCTTTTGAAAAAATTGGTCTAATTAAATAGAGTCCGTTTATAAAGTCATAACTGTCTATTTCAAGCAAGTTTTCTTGTTAATTCATCAGACAGTATGCAGTTTCCTGTAGGCAGTAAAGAGACTGAATTGCAGTAAGTTGCCGACGAGGTATTGAGAGCTACCGACTTTTAACAAAATAAAAATAATTAATCTATTATAAAAAGTCTTATTTTATGGACAAATAAATATTAACTCATTAACTAATATTTTATATTATGATAAAAAAAGTAGCTTTAGTTTTAATCATCGCATTTAATTATTGCAACATAAGCGCACAAAGCAATAAAAAGCTGGCGCTTACGCCACCAATGGGCTGGAATAGTTGGAACATGTTTGAGGGCGATATTACTGAAGAAATTGTTAAGGGGATTGCAGATGCTTTTGTTTCATCTGGTTTGAAAAATGCCGGTTACGAGTATATACTTATCGACGATGTTTGGCAAGGTGGCAGGGATAATCAAAACAGGATGATACCTGATCCTAAAAAATTCCCTTCGGGAATTAAAGCTTTGGCGGATTATGTACATAGTAAAGATTTAAAGTTTGGAATCTATTCTGATGCTGCGCACTATACATGTGGAGGATATACAGCGAGTTACGGATTTGAAAAAGAGGATGCAAAAACTTTTGCTGAATGGGGTGTTGATTATCTGAAATATGATTATTGCCATGCACCTAAAGAAAAAGCTGAAGCAATAAAAAGATATTCGGCTATGAGTAAGGCGTTAAAAAAATCAGGCAGGGATATTGTTTTTGCTATTTGCGAATGGGGACAACGTGAACCCTGGACTTGGGCAAGTGCTGCCGGAGGTAATTTGTGGCGCACAACCTGGGATTCACGCGATGTTTGGGAAACAAAGATATATAATGGAGGACATGCCGGCATTATGAATATTTTAGATAAACAAGTTGATTTGGAAAAATATGCCCGCCCGGGATCGTGGAACGATCCGGATATGCTGATGGTCGGATTGTACGGAAAAGGAAAATCATCATCGCATGGTGGAGGCAATGGCTGTACGGACACTGAGTATAAGAGTCATTTTAGTCTGTGGTGCATGCTGGCTGCCCCATTAATTGTTAATCTGGATGTGCGGGATATAAATGAATCAACAAAAAACATCTTGCTAAACAAAGAAATGATTGCCATTGACCAAGACAAGCTTGGAAAACAAGCTAGCAGGATTATTGATTGTGATGATATTAATGTGTTTTTAAAGCAATTGAGCAACAACGAATGGGCAATTTGCTTTTTAAACCGTTCAAAAAAAACAAAATCGATTGATTTCAACTGGAATACTTTTGAATTAAATGGCAAAAAAATAAAAGTAGAAAGCAAGCTTAAAATAAATAAAACGTACAACTTACGTGATATTTGGAAACACAAAACTATTGGAAACACAGAAACAAACTTAAAAGCCAAAATCGAATCGCATGATGTGCTGGTTCTAAGACTTATAAAATAGCAAACTAATTGTTTATAAAGTCCTACTTCTTCGTTGTTGCGCAAAATCTAAATCCTCAAATACACTAGTATTCTGTGGTTTAGATTTATCACACGCCCCGATAAAAATACGGGGCTGGCTTTAAATTCGAACTTTCTAGTTCAAACTCTTGACTTTATGGACACACACTAAATAGAATAATTTAAAAACAATAAAAATTATGAAACAAGTTCAGCTTTTAAAAATGATAATTTTATTCCTTTTTTTTGGAATCAATTATGTACAGGCACAGACATTAGACCCGGTTATTGAAAACCCGGAAGTTATTGCTATTAATAAATTACCACCAAGGGCAACATTTTTTCCATATAACTCTTCGGAACTTGCTATAGCTGGTGATGTTTCAAAAGCAGAAAACTACCTGCTATTAAACGGGATATGGAAATTTAATTGGGTAAAAAGTCCTGAATTAAGACCCGTTGATTTTTATAAAAATGATTTTTCCACCAGTGACTGGAAAAACATAAAAGTGCCTGCAAATTGGGAGGTTGAAGGCTTTGGAATTCCAATTTATACGAATATTGAATATCCTTTTAGTCCAAAAAATCCAAATCCACCGGATATTCCTGATGGATACAACCCAGTAGGATCTTACAAAAGGAATTTTGATTTGCCAGCAGATTGGAAGGGAAAAGAAATATTTATCCATTTTGGAGCGGTAAAATCAGCATTTTATATTTGGATTAATGGTAAAAAAGTTGGTTACAGCCAGGGCTCAAAATTACCTGCAGAGTTCAATTTGACTAATTTTGTTCAAACCGGGAAAAATACTATAGCCTTAGAAGTTTATCGTTGGAGTGATGGCAGTTATTTGGAATGTCAGGATTTTTGGAGAATTTCTGGTATTGAAAGAAATGTTTACCTGTATTCCAGACCTAAGCTACAAATCTTTGATTATTTTGTAAAGGCCGGTTTAACTGATAATTATACTGACGGAATTTTTAATTTAGATGTGAGCTTAGAGAATGTTTTCACAAAAACAAAAACAGCCAATATCAGTATAGAAATAACTAAAAACGGAAGTGAGGTTTTTACTTCTGAAAAACCAGTTCAATTAGAAGCAGGGAAAAAAGCTACCTTGAGTTTTAATACGACCATACCAAAAGTGAAAACTTGGTCAGCCGAAATCCCTGAATTGTATCAGTTGCATATCTCCCTTAAAAGTAAAGATGGGGAAATAATAGAAGCTGTATCCCAAAAAATTGGTTTCCGTTCTTCAGAAATTAAAAACGGACAATATATGATTAATGGTAAAGCAATTTTATTCAAAGGGGTTAACAGGCATGAACATGATGCGGTAACCGGTCATGTTATTTCGAAAGAAGATATGCTAAGGGATATCAAAATCTTTAAAGAATATAATATTAATGCGGTAAGAACATCACACTACCCTAACGATCCATATTGGTATGAACTATGTGATGAATATGGAATTTACGTAATTGATGAGGCAAATATTGAATCTCATGGTATGGGATATATAAAGGGAAGAACTTTAGCGGGTAAAAAGAAATGGCGAAAGGCTCATTTAGACCGTACCGAAAGAATGGTCGCCCGTGATAAAAACCATCCATCTATTGTAATTTGGTCCTTAGGGAATGAGGCCGGTAATGGTTCCAATTTCCAAAGTACATATAAGCTTGCAAAAAAAATGGACGATACCAGACCGGTACAATATGAAAGAGCCGGCAAGAAAAAAAACACGGATTTATTTGTACCCATGTATGCCACACCTAGCTCAGTGGAAAGATATGCGCAAAATAAAAAAATGACCAAATCATTAATTCAATGTGAATATGCACACGCAATGGGTAATAGTATTGGTGGCTTTAAAGAATATTGGGATCTGTTTGAAAAGTACGATAAATTGCAAGGTGGTTTTATCTGGGATTATGTTGATCAGGGTTTAAAAACCACAAAAAACGGAAAAGAAATCTTTGCTTATGGAGGCGATTTTGGCCCGAATGATGTACCAAGTTCAAATAACTTTTTAAATAATGGCCTGGTACAACCGGATAGAAAACCAAACCCTCATATCTATGAAGTTAAACATATCTATCAAAACATTAAGTTTTATGAATCGGATATCTCCAAATACAAGATAAGTATTAAGAATTGGTACTTTTTTAGGGATTTATCTAACTACAAATTAAACTGGGAAATTATTGCTAATGGTAAAATTGTAGAAAACGGAACCCTTTCTGATATAAATGTAAAAGCTCAACAAAGCAAAACATTTACACTAATTTATAAATTAGAGTTTAAACCAGGTGTTGAATACTTTTTGAATGTAAAAGCTTTGCTCAAAAATAATGAAGCACTGCTGAAGGCTGGTTTTGAAATTGCATACGAGCAGTTTCAATTAAGCACTGCTGAAGTTGTTCCACCAAGTAAGTCTGTAAAAGAGATTTCTTTCAAAGAAAAAGAAAATTCAATTGAAGTTATTGGCGAAAACTTTAGTATAAACTTTGATAAATCAAAAGGACTGTTGAGTACTTTTACATACAAAAATAAGTTATTGATAAAAAATGGACCTCAGGTTAATTTTTGGCGGGCACCAGTTGATAATGATTATGGTGCAAAAACACAAAAAAAATATAAAGAATGGAAATATGCAGGAAAAACTGAAAAGGTAAGCACATCGGTAAAACAAATATCAAAATCATTAATCTTAGTCACTTTTTCAAAACAAATATTTGGTGGCGATGCCGTGTATAATCAAATTTTTATAATTAATGGAAACGCAGCACTGAACGTAACCAATGACTTCAAAGCCATAAAAGGAGTGCATAAAAATTTATTTAAATTTGGTAATGAACTAATTTTACCGGAATCGTATAAAACAATAGAATGGTATGGCAAAGGGCCTTTTGAATCCTATGTTGACCGTCAACATGCTGCAAAAGTTGGTTTATATAAAGGGAACATTTCAGAGCAATATTTCCCATATATTCGCCCCCAGGAAACAGGGAATAAAATTGATGTAAGATGGGCAAAAATCACCACAAATAAAGGTGCAGGATTAAAAATTTACGGGACGAAATTACTGCATGTCTCTGCACTTAATTTTAGCAGGGAAGATTTAGACTCAGGAGATAAGAAAACACAGAAACACGCTGGCGAACTTAGTCCCAGAAAAGAGGTTTTTGTTAATATTGATGGCTTCCAGCAAGGCTTGGGCAGCATTAATAGCTGGGGTGCAAAACCATTAAAACCATATATGCTTCCTTATAAATCTTATAAGTATTCTTATTGGATTGTACCGATTACTATCGGTGAATAAAAAGATTTTTGTCGTATGATGCGAGCTGCGTGTTACGGGATCAGGATAAACCTGCAACTTGAAACCCGTAACCCGCATTTTTTTGTTTTATATGCTCTTACAAATTAAACTTAAACCATTCAGAACCGGGACCAGCATACATAAATGTTATTTTTATACTCAATAAAGGTGCTATCGGTACCTGGAAACGGAAAGAGCTACCAATGGCCATTTTGGGACGTTTTGTATAAAGACCAAAATAAGCATCAGAACCTGCTCCCCAGTTGACAAAATAGGCATTTTCAAGCGCAAGCCAATTTTTGTTTATCCATGTAAAATGTGCACCAGCATAAGCAGAATAGTACGATTTACCATATATTTCACCATGTCGGAGCCCCAACACATTTGATGAACCCCCAATATGCCGATAAGGGATATCAGCGGTTGTATAGCCGGTACGCATCCATGAGGAAAATTGGAATACTCTGTTAAAAATTTTATGGTATTGTGCATTTATACCAAAAGAGTGAAAGTTTGGTGAGTCTGAATTTAAGCCAATGACTATACCATAATAAACTCCGATACTATATCCATCAGCTCGATGTCGTTTTCTGTTTATCTTGCCAACAGATTCACCAAACCCAAGTGCAAGCATTTTGTAATTATAAGGATCAACTTCAACACCGTATTCCAAATCTTCCGGGCTTAGCAAACTGTTGTCAGTTTCGTGGCGCATATAACGAAAAGAAAAATTGGGCGAAAAACGATATTTATAATCTAAATGCCAGGGATTTCCAATTGACCCATAAAATTCTATTTTTTTTATGGGTGCAAGCATACTGGGTATGTATTCAACAGATTCAACTTTATGATCTGTATCATAAATGATTATTCTGTCTAAATTGCGTTTTATTTCATTACCAACAACAAAGCCAAAACCCAAAGTCATGTTTTTGTACATAAGTTGCCTTGGGATATTAAAATTAAAACTCCAGGCAACACCAGTAGGGTTCTTGTTCCATTGAATATTAAGGCGCGAGTTGCTACCTAAAAAATTATCATCGCCATAACCAAGGCTGTAATTATAATCGTCCTCGCTACTATGGTCAATAGAAATTAAGGGATAAAACTTTATGGCATCCAAAGCTTTGATTTCCATAAAATTGCCGGTATCCGTTTCGTTTATTGAATAGTCTACATCAACAAAGTTACCAATATTCCATATATTAATTATTGAAGTATCAATTTGTCCATAACGTACTACATCACCTTCTTTGAACTGAAGTTCATTCAAGATGATTAAATCCCATGTCATCCAGTTTTTTTCAACTGTAATTTTATCAATTTTAATGGTATCCCTGTAATGCTTTTCAATTTCTTGCGAAAATGTTTGTATGCCGGAGATTAGGAAAATGGTTAATAAAAATAAAAAGCCTAAAAAATGCTTTTCCCTCTTAATAAAGCATGTTCTTATCCACCTTAAATTTTTTATTGCTTCTTTTGCTTCCAATTAATAATTGCTTTTTGTAATTCTTTTGAATAATTTTTATCCCCTACTCTAAAAACTTTATTTCCCACTTTTTTAATATCTTCTTCTTTTGTACGGTTATACCGAATAGGTAGATTTTCATTTGTACAAAACAGATAATTATTTTTTACAAGGTTGCTTGTTGCCCTGTGAAAACGCAATGGTGATTTAGCAATATTGTAAATCAAGTTATTGGCAACAATAACATCGGTAGTTCCTTCATCTAAAAACATTCCATTGCTTTCAGCACTTCCGGCATTTATTTTCACATCGTGTATATGATTATTTATTAATTTACTTCCGGCTTGCAGGCCTAACATATATATTCCACCACCATCACTTAAGACTCTCATAATATGATGAATATGGTTTCCATCTACCACATTATTACGGCAAGGTGTTTTTGCAGGACTCCACTCCCAACCTATTGAAATACCTGAATATGCCAAATCGAATATCTCATTATTCTTAATTGTAGTTTCAGCACTTATACCACACCAAATTCCAATGGCACCATAAAACTGCACACCACTTTTTGTTACTGTGCAATTTTCTATTGTATTTCTCAAGGCCACTTGTTCGGGTGATTTTTTCCACCAAACTTCTCCATTTATAAAACGACCTTTCCCTTCACCAATCATAATTCCATTAGCCGAAATGTCAGAAAAAACAGAATTGGTAACTGAACAAAATTTACAACCCGTAGACAACCACAACCCGCTGATTCCCAAATTCTCAAAGCTGCAATTTTCAAATGTACAGTTTTCAGCCCATTCTACCTTTATAGCCGCAGGTATCTCTGTCCATCCATTTTCTGGTCTGGCATCAAAATGACAGGCCTGTATCCCACAATAACCTGCATCAGGGATTTTCCATGCACAATGTTTAAAAGAAATTCCTTCAAAATGGATATTCTTTATTGATTGGTTTTCCTTTCCCTTAAATTGAATTAAACCGGTAGAAAATGGAACAATTATTTGTAGCATTTCAGGGTTTTGATTTTCAGGTAATTTCAAATATACTTTTTGTTCTTTTTGGTTCAAAAACCATTCGTAATCAATATCCAAAAACTCAATTGCATTTTCAAGATAATAACGTGGATTTTTTTCCCAGTTGTCAATATTAAAAAATGCAGGTTTCCTTGCACCTATTGAATCAACTGTAGTTAATCGTTTCTTTACGGCATTAATCTCTTTTACCCCAATGCGCGAAATTGACCAGTCGTGAAGCAGGACTAATTCAAGACTATTGATATTTTCAGGAATCGGAAAATCACCTTTATTAAACTGAAAATTCGTACGACGGTCTTTCCCAACTTTTTTCACACACAAATAATCGGTGTTTGGAAATCGTGCCCTGATGGCTCGTTTGTTATCAATAAAAAGCTCCCTGGGCTTCCAATCACTAATTCCTTTTTTTGGTAATTTTGCAACCCATAAGCCTTCATCATTTTTTTGCCAATTTCTTAGCAAAACTCCACCAGAAATAACGGGGTTTGCCCCATTCAAAGCTTTAATTTGAACTTTACTATTTCCACCAAAAAACTCTGATTCAAAAACAACAGGGTTTTCAATTGTGTAAAATCCATTGGCAATAAAAATTGTAGAATTCTGATTTCTATTATTCTTAATAGAATTCTGAACGGCAATTTTTGCCCTCTCTAAAGTAGCAAATGGTTTTTCTTTTGTTCCCGGGTTTGTATCATCCCCATTTATTGAAATGTAAAAGAGAACTTCTTTTGATGGTGATGCATATAGACTAACATTAAATACAATCATGCTAATTATTAAAAATATTTTTAAGAAATAAGTAGTTGACCACTTTTTATAATATCTAGATATTTGTCTA
>JAOZNO010000332.1 GCA_029933755.1 Bacteroidales bacterium
TTATTTTTTTCACAATTTACCTTTAAGCTTTAAATGACTACAAAACAAATGCAAGAATAACATACTAACAATCAGCAATATACCTTTACAAGCAAATAATAAAGCTCAGAAGCAAGCGTAAAAATAATAAAAGTTTATAAAGTAAACAAAAATTTACTTTAAATGTAGTATAACATAACACATGAGTTGGGGCAAGTTTATAGAATTAAAGTCATAAATAAACCATACTTCACAAGGTGATAAAATAAAATCCATACCGGGGTATGGATTTTATGATGATAAAAAAACTTAAATAAAAACTTATTCCTTTAAAAGAATTTGCTTTGCCTCCTCTAGTTTTGCCTTCTCTTTGGCTTCCAACTCTGGTATTTTTAAGTTCAATGATTTTAAAGTATTAATAATTACATCACTAATAGCTATTCTTGAGAACCATTTATTGTCTGCCGGAATAATATACCAGGGAGCATCTTTTGTTGAAGTATTTGAAATTGCCTGCTCAAAAGCTTGCTGATATTCATCCCAATGCTCTCGCTCTTCAATATCACCAAATGAGAATTTCCAGTTTTTGTCTGGTTCTTTTATTCGATCCAGGAAACGGTTTTTTTGTTCTTCTTTTGATAAATGTAGAAAAAACTTGAGAACGATAGTTCCATTTTGATGTATTGTTTTTTCAAAATTATTAATTTGCTCGTATCTATCTGTCCAAAACTGCTCATTAATATCTTTTAGTGACTCAACACCTGGGATTTGTTCTCCTAAAATATATTCAGGATGTACTTTAGTTACCAAAACATTTTCGTAATGCGAACGATTAAACATACCAATTTGTCCACGCTCTGGTAATCGAATATAATGTCGCCAAAGGAAATCATGTTCTAACTCGTTTTTTGAAGGAGCTTTAAAACTATGAATTGTACAGCCCTGGGGATTAATTCCAGACATGACATGCCTAATTGCACCATCCTTTCCTGCCGCATCCATTGCCTGCAGAACAATTAACAATGAATGGGTATTTGCAGCATAAAAAGTATATTGAAGCTCATCTAACTTTTTTATATTTTTCTTCAAATGCTTTTTAGCATCCTTTTCTTTGTATTTTCCTGTATAAGCAGGAGAATAATCCTTTAAAGATATATTTTCTCCTGGTTTTGCTAATAATTTATCAATTTCTACCATTATTTTTTCAGTATTAAATTAATATTTCAGGCAAATTACTATTTTTTTAGCAAAAATCAAAAAAAGAAATCAATCACCCAGACACATACCTATTCCCAGTGCTGTTTTAATTAATGTTGAATCTCTATTCACATAGTTGTATTTACTTATTGCTTCAAGAAATTGTACTGAAATAATTTCCGGATGCCGATAAGCTACCATTTCACCAAATTTTCCTTCAAGAGCCATTTCCATTGCTTTTACACCAAATTGAGTAGCCAGAATTCGATCAAAAGCATTTGGAACACCACCTCTTTGTAAATGTCCAAGTACAGTCTCACGCATATCTGCCTCACAACCAGCATCCTTAAGCTCATACAATAATTTACTGGCAACACCACCCAGTTTTAAATTAGCATTCCCAACCTCATTGCTTTCTTTTGTAATTGTTTCTCCACCTTTAGGTTTGGCACCTTCTGAAATGACAATATTTACATGACCTTTCCCATCTACAAAACGATTTTTAACTACTTGCAAAACCTTGTTTATATCATAAGGTATTTCAGGTATTAAACAAACTTCAGCACCACCTGCAATTGAAGAGTGAAGAGCAATCCATCCGGCATCACGCCCCATTACCTCTAATATAATTACCCTATTATGCGAAGCCGCAGTGGTTACTAATTTATCTACTGCTTCTGTTGCAATTTGCACTGCCGTTTGAAAACCAAAGGTATAATCCGTTGAGGATAAATCATTATCTATGGTTTTGGGAACCCCAATAATATTTAATCCTTTTTCAAAAAGTGCTTGTGAAATTTTTTGAGAACCATCGCCGCCTATATTAATAACTGCATCAATACCCATGTATTGTAATTTACGAATCATTTCATCAGAGCGATCAACTGATGACCATGTACCATCTTTTTCTTTTATTGGCCATGCAAAAGGCCCCCCTTTTGTTGTTGTACCCAGTATTGTTCCTCCCTGAAAATGAATACCTGCTACTGCCTTCTCATCAAGAACCATTATCTCGGTGGGCTCTCTTAAAATACCATCAAATGATTGGATACTACCAATTACTTCCCAATCTTCTTCTTGAGCTGCACGTTTTACAATACCTCTAATTACTGCGTTTAATCCGGGACAGTCGCCACCTCCTGTAAGTACTAAAACTCTTTTTTTCATTATTTCAATTTTTTCTAGATTTTTATTTTATAAATAGCAGCCTTTTTACAACTGCTCTACATCTTTCAAATTAAATTTACTAAACAATAAAATGGAACATAACAAACATACGAGAGTTTGTCTATAATGTCAGTTTTTTTATAATAACTTATTTTTTTACATTTTGTTAAAAGTCAGCAGTTCTCAGTACGCAGACTTTGCAGAGCTACTGCTAACTGTAAACTGTCTACTGCAAACTTATACAAATCTTTAAATAAATTCCATATATGACGGCACTCCGAAAAGCCGCTTAGCGGGTAATCCTATTAGAATCAAAAACGTATAAGTCTGTATATCTGCCTGTTAAAAACCCGCTTAGCGGCTAAATACAGAAAATCATACTTTTCGGAGCAGACTCATATATTAAAAAAACTTAAAATGAGACATTATAAACAAGCTCTAATTAATCACCAAAGCTAATACCTACTCCCCTAGCCGTTTTTATAAGATTTCCATTCAGATTAATCTGATTGTCTTTATCAATTACCTGACTAAAAGGAACTGGTATTAATTTTTGTTGTTGATGTGCTACCATTACCCCAAAAGTATTGTTTAATACCAATTCAACAGCCTGAACACCAAGCTCTGTTGCAAGAATTCGATCAAAAGCATTAGGTGTACCACCACGTTGTAAATGACCTAAAATTGTTTCCCGAATATCAGCATCAAGCTCGTGTTTTTTAAGTTCAGCAGATAATTTCCTGGCATTTAGCCCAGGAATAATTTCACAAACTTTCCCTTTAGGACAGGCACCTTCTGCAACGATAATATTGGCAAAACCCTTTCCGTTAACATATCGTGACTTTATCTTTTTAACTACCTTATCTATTGAAAAAGGAATTTCTGGTATCAGGCATACGTCAGCACCTCCTGCAATAGCAGCATGTAGCGCAATCCACCCTGCTTTTCGACCCATTACTTCAAGTATCAGAATTCTATTATGCGAAGTTGCTGTTGTAACTAACTTATCTACTGCATCAGTTGCAACTTGAGCAGCCGTTTGAAAGCCAAATGCATAGTCAGTTATTGAAAGGTCATTATTTATTGTTTTAGGAATCCCAATAATATCAACACCTTTTTTATGTAGCTCAATTGAAATTTTGTGAGATTGATTACCTCCAATATGTATAATTGCATCAACCCGTAAAATCTTTAAATTTAAAATAAGCTTATCAGATAAGTCTTCATTTTTTATTTCTCCATCCTCCTGTAAAACAGGATATGAAAACGGATTACGTTTATTATTCGTTTTTAAAATAGTACCACCTTTAACATGAATTCCTGAAACCTTTTTTCTATCAAGCATCTCAATATTAAAAGGTTCAGATAAAATTCCATCAAAACCATTAATACTACCTATTACCTCCCAATCATCTTCTTGTGTAACCCGTTTAACAATAGCCCATATAACTGCATTCATTCCCGGACAGTCGCCTCCACTATTTATAATTAATAATCGTTTATTCATCTGTTTATTCTTGTTTTTTTCAGTTACACACAGTAACTCATAAAAGCTATAGCAGTTGTCAAATAAAACCACAGCTTAAAATACTTGTTATATAAGCATAATCTTACTCAAATATATTAGCTACTTGCAGTATTCTGTATTTCAATAGAAAATACTTAATAGGACTATTTTATGTTCTCACCAACAGTGAAACAACTATAAGTTTACTTTAAATATTAATGATTAGGTGGTTTTTATAAAACTCAAAATTAATAAAACAGAGTTAAAAGACAAATATTTTATTGTGTAGCTTTGTAAAATATAAAAAAGGATACTTAGCTTACATCTCAATTATCTAAAATAGATTAATTTTTGAAAATAAAAATTATAAATTATAAATTCATGATAACTTACACAAATTCAGACTAATACTTTTCTATTAAAATTTTGTATTGAAAATTAAATGTGTTAAAAAATACTAAAAATTTCAAAAAAATTTGCTGAATAAAAAATCATTTTTACTTTTGTGAGTGAATACTAACTAATGTTATTCAGGATGTTATCAGAAAGACAAGAACAGATAATAAAAGTTTCGATAGATTTAATTGATAGTAAAGGCATACAAGGATTCACTATTAAAAATTTATCAAAAGCTGTTGGAATTTCCGAACCGGCTATTTACAGGCACTTTGAAAGCAAATTTGAAATTTTAGCTGCAATTTTAGATGTTTTTAAGTTTAAGATGAAGCATTTTAAAGAAAAATTTATTGATAATGATGAAAGTGCCTTAAAGAAAATTGAAAATATTTATAATTCACACTTTTTTTATTTCACTCAAAACCCTGCAATAATTTCGGTAATTTTTGCAGAAGAAATATTTCATAATGACGAGATTTTATATAATAAAATCAATGAAATACTTCAAACAAATGAAAATTTAATATCCCAAATTATTGCAAAAGGTCAAGATACAAATGAAATTAAAATAGAAATTGATAAAAATCAAATTACAATAATGCTAATGGGATCACTTAGATTAATTGTGAAAAAATGGAAGATGAGCTCTTATTCTTTCGATTTAATGAAAGAAGGTAAAGAATTAATTGCTTCAATTAATTCTTTAATTAAAAAGTAAATTGTTTATTTTGAGTAAAGTCAATAATTAAAAAATTAGCAATATAATTTAAAATAGTGAATATTAACTAACA
>JAOZNO010000333.1 GCA_029933755.1 Bacteroidales bacterium
CTGTAAATTAATCTTTTAAGTTTGAATTATAGAAAATCAGCAAACCCTAATTAACGTTTTATAAAAATAAACTCACCACCTTCATCACCTGCATTTTGAATTGTTCCGTATTGGGGTTCAGTTGGGCTGTTATTTAGTACAGCTTGCCTAAAGCTACTAAATAGTTGATCTGCTGAAATATATTTTTCAGTATTTTCAGCTAATCGTTTAACTAAATATTTCAAAAAAACACTTTTGTCAGGAACTTCTTTAAGATTTCCACTAGTCATTGCCTTTTTACTAGTCAATGCGTAAAGTTTATTTATTGCCGGCTGGGCATCGCCAAAAGCATTTCGTGTTTTGAAAATACTTCCACTAAAACAAGCATCAGCAATTAAAAGTGTATGTTTTGAATTAATGCTACTCATATAATCACTAATACGACTGTTTGCAATCCAGAAAGCTGTACTCCTTTTTTTAGCATCAGTGGGTAACCAATAGCCGAGTTTTTTTTCCTCATCCCACCATCCATGTCCGGCATAAAAAACTAGAAGGTTATCATCAGGTGTAATTTTATTACTTAGATCATCAAAGGCTTCTATCATTTGTACATAAGTTGCATTTTTTAAAAAGCTAACATTTGTTTTTTCAAAATTATATTTTGTGGTAAGTACATCATAGAGTTTGAATGCATCATTAATTGGCTCATCCAATGAACTTATAGCCGCATCAGAATAAACGTTATTTCCAATGATTAAAGCATAATATTTACCTGCATTTATTAATTTCTTGTTCTGAATATTATTATTTACAATCACCTCACTCTTTCGTTCAAGTTTAAACTCCTCTATGGTAATATTATTTTTTGTGTCAATTGCTTTAACCGTAATGATATTTTCACCATATCCTAAATAAATTGTTTTGTGAAAAATATTGTTTCCTATAAAAGGAGCTTTTTGATTATTTATGTACACTTCCAGTATTCCACTTTTGTCTTTAACTTCAACTATAATATCAATAGAGTTTTTTTGCACAACTTTAAACCCCCTATTTATTTCGGGTTCGATTATTTTAATTGTTGGCTTATTTTTGTCAATTGGGCTCTCAACCAGAATAGGCTTATCATTAAAATAAAACTTATTTAAATTTATAAAAGTTTCATCAACAAATAAAACAGCACTGAATAAAAAAACAAAATCTATGTTTTTTTCTTTACTAATTTCATTCGTGCGTTTTCTGATTATTTCCAAAGGATTTCTTTGCAGTTCTAGGTTTTTATATTGAATTGTATTAATTAGCTTTTCCTGTTCATATTGAATATCATATTTAAGATTTAGTAGATTTTCCCCTATTTGTTCTTGTTCTTTAGCAGATGTGGATTTACTTTTGCTACTATATCTTTCCATTTCAGACTTAAAATCAGCCATCATGAAAATCAGTTTTATTTCTTTTTGTGTTTTTAATTCCGTTATTTCATTTTTCTTATGAATGTAATAAGGCAGTTTTGGCATAATATCTTCTGAGTTTATATAAGCATAGCTAAAATTAGTTTTTGGACTATTATTTTTTTTAGCAGAACTTGAGGATATACCTAATCTTTTTTTACATTTCTTTGTTATATTAAACAACTGATTTGGTATGTTAAAAATATAGTCTCCATGTGTTATTATTGAAAATTGATTTTCAAATGCAACCTCTTTAATGATATTTAGTACCTTATCTTCAACTGGTCTCATTAGTTCTTTCTCATAAGCTAATAAAGAGTTTACAACATTCTCCCTAAATTCCAATAGTTGTTGTTGCAAATTCTTTAATTCTGTGTATTTTTTTTCTGAGTCTGAATTCGACCAATTTTCAGTATTGGCTGTATATTCTTTAATTAAATTTTGGAGCTTTTCAGCTTCAGAGTTAAACTCTTTCTCTAATAAAGTTTGTTTGTCCCTTAATTTATTCTGTGCAGATTCTGCTTCAGGCATGTTTGTATACAGTTCATTTATATTGCAATAACCAAATTTGGGATTTCTAACAGCTAAGTACTTATTTTTTGAATTATATTGGGTAGGGATATTCATCTTGTTAGAAACGAGGTTTAATAGATTATCGCAGTCATTAGAGTGGTACAAAATAGATTCCTCATTAAAAATAATAGAATACCCATTTTTTTTGGCTATATCTTTTATTGTCTTATTTATTCTGCTATTAATTGGGTCATTAAACTCTTTTTCAAGTGCTTTTATATTATTTTCTAAATTAATTTGAAAATCATGAATTGTTCTTTGTAATTTTTGAATTTCCAGTTCCTTCTTTTCTTTAAATTGAACAGACCAGGTTTTAGCATTATAGATATAATCATCAACTTTATTATTATATTCTTCTTGCATCATTTCTAGCTCATACTGCAAGGATTCTTTTTTATTTTCAAAAACCTTTTTTGCAGACTTTGTTTCTGGCATCAATGAAATTATTTTTTCAGAATCTAAATAACCAATTTTAACTATTGATTGTCCTATTAAAAAATTGGTGAAAAAAATGAGGAAAATAATAAGAGTTGTCTTTTTCATTTTATAGAGGGTTAAAACACAAATTTGTTATTTAAATAGTCTTAAAAATTGGTATTTCTATCTATAATAATAACGATCGAAAGAATAAAAAATATTATTATCAATCACTAATTTAACGAAAACTGTTTAAAAAGAAAAATATTTAGGAGAGAAAAGATAATTTTACTTGTAAAATTGGGAATATTATTTCAACTTAGTCTTTATACCAATCTGCATACATGGCATAGTTGTTCGCAATTCTGTTTATTTGTCCTTCCAGCAAGTCAGGACTAATTTCTTTAATAAGTTTTGCAGGCGAACCACCATAAACACTTCCCGACTTTATATGTGTTCCTTGTGTTACAACTGCACCCGCAGCAACAATAGAGTTACTTTCTACAATGGCATCATCCATTACAATGGCTCCCATACCAATTAAAACATTATCTTTTATTGTACAGCCATGTAGAATAGCACCATGTGCAACTGAGACATAATTACCAATATTGGTGGGATATTTTTGATAGGTGGCATGTATTATTGCTCCGTCCTGAACATTTACATGATTTCCGAGTTTAATATAGTGGACATCACCACGTAAAACCGCATTAAACCATATACTACAATCATTACCAATTGTTACATTTCCAACAATTGTAGCATTTTCAGACAAATAGCAATTTTTACCAATAATTGGTGTAAATCCTCTTACAGATTTTATTAAGGCCATTATGACTCTTTATTGACAATAAACTCAAATTGAATATTCATAAGTTTATTATATCTGTTTCCTGCTTTTAGCATGTCCGTATCTTCCTCATCGTAATACCATTTTATAGTTACATTCTCATTAGAAGGACTAGTTTCAATAATACGTAGTAGTTTAGCTATTTGTTTTGATGAAGCAGTATTAAAATAATCAAGTTTAAAATTTATTACAATGGTCGAGGGAACATCTTTTGCATGAAAAAATACTTGTGCCCAGTCAAAAACCGGCTGGTAAAAATCAATTGCATTTTCTGGTAGGGACTTTCCCTCCAAAAGATATATTTCCACATCTGGTTCAAAGTATATCTTGGGTGTATCTTCACTTGCCTCTATATGTAATGCTTCCATGTTTTAGTTTTTTGAAATTTTTGCTCTTAGTGTATAAAAAGAATATTTATCGTCAATATTTAGAAAGCTGTATTCAAGCACGCCGTCCGTTTTTAAACGGATGTCAATAATGCCTAATCCGGCTTCTTTGCTTGTGTCAATTTCGAAATCAAGTAAACGGGTATCATAAAACTCATCAAGTTCTTTATAATTCATACCGTTTACATAGTTCAATTTTTTTGTTAACCTTTCAATTTTAGAGTTTAAAATGTAGTTTCCTGTATTCAAAAGGAATTCATTATCTGTTTCTGATATATAAAATAAGCCAGCTTTACCTTCTTCTGTTTCTTTATAATCATCACCATGTTGAATAATATTTTGAAACATTTCTACCATGGTATTATATATGCGTTTTTTTTGTTGAATATTTTCCAGCATTTGCTTTTCAATAATCGAAAGCAAATTCATCAAACTCTCCTGATTAAAATAGCTATTAAAAATAATTAGAACGTTTTCCTGATTCAACATCTTATGTAAGGCACTAATATATTTTAATATATTAGGGTTTTTAGGATCTAAAGTCGATTTTTCAATACCTTTTGAGGGAATTTCTGTATGTAGATAAAAATAGGAAAATTTTTCATCAACTTTTTCAAAAGCATACAGCAACTTGTTGCCCGATTTACGTGCCATATCAATTAAACCAAGACCCGCACCACCTTTGTTCGACATTTTGCCATGTAGTAAAACCTCTCTGTGATAGGCTTTCAGCTCTACTTTATCCATCCCGTTAACCTGGTTTATTTGCCCTGTTAGCTTTTCAATATCTTGATTTTCAATTAAATTTCCAGTAGTTATAAAATATTTATAATGCTCTTTTTTTAATACAAATACTCCAAATTTATTTTCCAAATCAGTTTCTAAATCAGCTTGGTGTTTGGTTACATTTTGGAGTCCCTCAACCATTACATTATACACTTTTCTTCTTAAAGCCCTGGGATCTTCTTTTTGAACAAGGTTACTTTCTGCTAAAGCAAGGATATTATCAGTGATATTAGTTGTGAAAATACCCCGATATATGTAGTTCAGGTTATTTTTTTGCATTGCTTTAAAAAGCTTATAAATAAACCCGAGTTTTTCTTTATCTAATAATCCTTGATTCATGTAAAATATAATTTTAGCTAAATATATTTATAAAAAAGGTGAATGCAAAATAAATTCAGAAAAAGCTACAAAATATTTTTACTAATTTATATTATTCTTGTTCAAATATTATTCCAAATAACCCTTATATTTATGATAATACAGATGTTTATAAATATTATTTTAGCGGACTAAATTTCAAAGATAAGAATAATTATTAGCACACAAGGAAATGATTATTTTTGATATGTGGTAACATCCGGCAATTATAAA
>JAOZNO010000334.1 GCA_029933755.1 Bacteroidales bacterium
TTCGTTTGTGTCATATCATCAGCTACAACAATAGTGTAGTCAGCAATTGTTTTCTTTTGTTCTTTGGTCATTTCTGCCCATTCTGACTCTAAAACAGTTGTTACTGTTTTAATATTATAGCCTGGCTTTATTTTATTTACCCACCAAACAATTCCTCTATAATAATCTGAGTGATAGGCTCCATCTAAATGGAATAACAAATCACCTTCTCTGTGATTAATAATAGAGAAATGAGCCATTGTTGCATCTTTTGAAGCTTGTGCTGTTTGAATATTTACCATGGTTGGAGGAACATGACCACCCATCTTAGCAGCCATATCAGCATAAACTGATGCATCAAAATATTTCTCTAAATCCGGACCAATTAGTGCTTTTGCCTCGGGGCTCATTTTTTTAAGAGCATCCATTCCACCTTTATTTATCATAGAAGCATATCTCCTGGGAATATTCGTAGCAATAAATCTTAATTCTTTCTCCTTGGCAAATTCAACCAAAGGCTTATAGTCTGTCTGATAGTTACCCCAAAGTTGAGTTATTTCTACCAACATCTTTTTCTCAGCATAAAAACCTGCCAGATATTCGTTAAGTACCAATTGATTTCCACTTTCGAACATTTCTGCACCAAATACTAACTGTTTTCCTCGCACTTCATACAAACTTTTTGCTAATTCATATTGCAACCAGTGCGAAATTGGGTTTGTGTGATATTCACCAAAAAACACCATATCGCTTTTGGCTAAATCTTTTACCATGTCAGAGTATTTTGCCACTTTACCTTTATTGTTATAAAGTGTATAAGCAGGTTTATCATTTGTAAATGAAAAGCCAATAAAGGCTGCAAATAAAATAAATAATAATTTCCTTTTCATAATTTTTAATTTTATTGTTAAATTGTTATATTATTTGTTTGTAGATACAAGGCATGCCTTGTATCTACAATATAAATTACCTAATCTTCCAATTGAACTAAAATTACCATTTTTACACCATCACGCATAATATCAACTGTAATAGTTTGCCCACGCTTAAGCTTACCCATACGTGCCATATATTCATAAATATTATGTATTTCACCACCTTCAATAGCAGTAATTACATCACCCTTTTTAATACCCGCATTATATGCTGGTCGCTCAGGTGTAACAGCATCAACTCTTAAGCCTTTATTATCTGATTTACCAAAATTTGGCATTATTCCTAAAGTAACTTTAGAACCACGCGATGGTTTTACTTTTCCTTTTGAACCTGCTTCTTTAAAGCTAAGGCTCTTATCCAAATTAATTACCTCAAAAGCAACATCATAAGCATAGTCAGATAATAGCTCCAGACCATCAAAATTCACCATTTCAACCACATCTAAAGGTGTATGATAATCATCATGTGCACCTGTTGAGAAAAAGAAAACCGGAATATCTTCAATATAAAATGATGCATGATCCGAAGGACCAAATCCATCTGGTGAAAGAGATAACACTAAATCTTTTTTCCCCAGCAAACTTTTCAATAATTTTTCTCCTTCAACAGAGGTACCTACACCACCAATCGACAACTCCTTCGATTCCTTTAAACGTCCTACCATATCAATATTAATCATGGCTTTAACATCTTTCAAATCAACTTTAGGGTTTGACGTAAAAAATTTAGACCCTAACAATCCTATTTCTTCTGCACCAAATGCCATTACAATTACACTTCGCTTTAGTTTTTTCTTATTCTTTGCCAATTTTTCAGCAATTTCCATAACTGAAGCAATTCCTGAAGCATTATCATCAGCACCATAATGTATAGCAATTGAATCAGGCATACGCGATGAACTGTTCGGTCCACCAAAACCCAAATGGTCATAATGTCCCCCAATTACAATATATTCGTTTCGAAGCTTTTTATCAGAACCTTTAATATAGGCCACTACATTTTGAGTTTTTACCTTTTTGAAAACCACTTGTGATAAAGCTGAGACTTCTGATTTACAATTGAATGACGCTGGTTTTTTATTCTCATTTAAGAAAGTTTCCAGTTCTTCTATTGTTTTTCCTGATGTAGCAAGAATCTTATTTGCAACAGTTCTTTTAACATGCAATGCCGAAATTCCAAGATTTGATTCTGTTTGGTCTGCAGCAAGCTTTATTAGTTTATCCCGCTTATCAAACTCTACACCAGTAACAAAAATAATTCCTGATGCACCCTTCTCCTTAGCTGTTAACACTTTTAAGCGTTCATTAACATAGGGTATAAATTTGCTGTCCGGGTTATCCAGTTCAGGGTCAGCTCTTAACACGAGTACCCATTTGCCTTTAACATCAATATTAGCATAATCGTTCCATTTAAGGCTATCCTCATTAATATCAAACCCAAATCCTGCAAATACGACTTCAGCATCTACTTTTGCATCAGTTGAATAGTTAAGTGGTGTATAATCTTTACCCTCAACAGCACTGTAATCCCCTACTTTCAAATAATTATCTTTACCTGCCACTACTTCAGTAACCACATCAAAATATTGGTAATATGATTTACCAAACGATTTATAACCAATACTTTTTAAATAATCACCTATGTATTCTGCTGCCAAAACACCTTCCGGAGTTCCGGGTTTTCTACCTTTTAAAGAATCAGAAGCTAAAAAACTTACATATTCTTTTAGTTCTTTTTTTGTTATTTCAGCATTTTTCTTTTGGCTTAAAGCCGGAAGCATAATGCTAAAAATCATCAATACTATTATAATTTTCTTCATTTCTTTATATGTTTATATGTTTACTTCGACTGTGCTCAGTATGAATATTCGGCGATTTGTTTATTTGGACGTCAAATAAACAAATCACCAGATAACCGAATCATCAAATTTTAGTTTATAAAATCAAGCTTGAAATATCCATTAAATATAAATATAATTTCCTTTCTCCTTCTTTAGCATCTCTGCTTGAAGAAAATGATAGTGTTTTACCATCATGAGAAATTACAGGAAAGCCATCAAAAGCCTTGTTAAAAGTAAGCTGTCTCTCTTCACCTGTTTCAAGGTTACGTAAAAATATTTCGTAATTATGGGGTGGAAGTACTTTTATATATGCAAAATACTTTCCATCAGGTGAAGGATATGGTGCCCAATGTGTAGCATCATCTCCGGTAATATGCTTCATATCTGTTCCATCTATTTTAATAGTAGAAATTTGCATGTTCAAGCCTCTTTGCCCCTCATCTTCTCTTTTCCATGCACGATAAATTATGGTTTCGTTATCCGACATAATAAATGCGCCACCTTCCTGCCACTCATCAGTATGTGTTACTTGCCTTTCATTAGTTCCATCAGCATCCATTAACCACAAATCCATTTTCCCATCAATTTGTCTTCCAAAAAGTATCAGGCTACCATCAGGGCTATATGCAACTTCTGCATCGTAATATTTATTATTAGTCAGCCTTTTTACATTACTCCCGTCAAGATCCGATGTATAAAGCTCTGCTCCCTGTGGATAATCCTTTGGATTAGAATAATTCCCGGGGCTCATATCAAGGTTGTCACGCGTTGAAGTCCAGATAAGGCTTTTCCCATCAGGATGGTAAAACGAACATGCATCAGCACCTTTATCATTTATTTTCAATAAATCGCTACCATCAATGTTCATTGTATATACCATATGGTACTTATCATCTCCTGTTTTCCCATTAAAAATCAACGATTTATCATCAGGCGAGAAATAAGCTTCGGCACCTTCAGGACTATTTGTTATCATTTTTATTGGAAGTTCTGTACTGTCATTTTCTACAAGCATTTTTAAATTGTATTTTTCTACTGCTTCCTTGTTTTCATTTGCAGAAGAATTAGAACAAGCAGAAAATAAAACAATTCCTCCAAGTGCAAATATTCCTATTAAATTTTGAATTTTCATTTTTTATTAGTTTATCAAGTTAAATTCTTATTTATTTTCAATTCTTATTGTAACAGATATTTTTTTTCACATGTAGAGATGTACTGCCCCCGAAAATATCGGGGCAGGCTGTGCATCTCTACATGTAAAAAAACTATTCCACTTCACTCAAAGCTTTCCGGGAAACAATTACGGCACTTATTTCAGCTTTGGTATCAATAACAAAATTCATTGGTGAATCTAAAGCGGGTAAAGAACCTTTTAGTACATTCGTTGCTTTTTCAGTTTCGAACCCTAAGTAGCCATATTTACCATAGTGCAAAAGTTTGCGTGATAATGCTGCAATTGCATCATCATTGTTTGCTCCAATAAAACCAACGGTCTGATAAACATTATTTGGGTTTGGAACTGCATAAATTAGAGCACCTTCTTTTTTAAGCGTTTTTATTTGTTCCAGTTTTTCTGCTCCCAGAACTGAGCTGTATTTTTCTGCAATATTTACAAAATCACTGTATTTATTATCAAAGCCTAAAATCCATACTGCTTTATCTGTTGGAATTGAGCTAATTTTATTATCTGGAATAATTGACAGCTTTTTACCCTGCGCCGCTTGTGTTTTTTGCCACATTTTTGCTAATGCCGTATATGCATTTAAATGTTTACTGTTTTCAGGAAGAATAATTATTGCTTCTTTCTCACCAAATACCTGGCTTAATGAAGCTGGAACTTCTTTTCTATCCAACCTACGCATAATTTGAAATTGTGGGTCGATATCAATTCGAACGGGTTTTTTATCAAAATCTAAAGAAAAAACCTGCTCACGTTTATTCATTGTAATTCTCTCTTCAGTAAGTTTATTCTCACCTTCAAAATATACAAACACAGGAATATTAATATTAAATACATCCTCTTTCTGTAACTGTTTTAGTGTAAAATTCAAATGATATTGCTTTTTCTTTACTTCTACATCTGAAAGTTTAAGAGTAGGTGCACCTTTCCGGTCAATCCATTGAGTAAAAAATGCATTTAAGTCCGTACTATTAACAGACTCAAAACTTTTTTGAATATCACCAAAAGTAGCCTTTCTAAATTTATTGTCGCTATAGAATTTTGCATAAGCTTCAATGAATTTTTTATCACCAAATTCCCAACGTAACATATT
>JAOZNO010000335.1 GCA_029933755.1 Bacteroidales bacterium
AATAATTCCTCATGGACAGGATTATACAGCAAATATATTTTTGGGGATGGCAGACAGCACTATCGACCTAAATGCTTTTATTGGAGCAAAGTGGTTTGAAGCAAATGAAGGAAGCTTTATTTATAAAGAAAAAGTAGGCATAAATAATATATTTGTTCAACGTGATGGATATTTTTCAATAAAGTTGTCACACGACAAATTAACAAAAGTTCCGTTTCAGATAGAATATGAGCTGCAAAGATAATTAAGGCTACCTCTAACCTGATTAATTCATAAACTTTGATCAAACCGACCTGTCAGTAGCCCCGTCCTTTAGGTCGGGGTTGGTTTGTAGCTAATCCCCCCTTCCTCAAAATTTGGAAGGTTATATTTTTAGATTTACAAGGTCTTCCAAATTTTGAGGAAGGGTATTTTGTCCATCTTCCAATCCCCGCCTTGAAAGACGGGGCTACTGATTAGTTTAGTATAGAAACTTGTGCATAATTCAGGCTAATAATAAATATATGAAAAACCTGTTTGTTTTGATATTATTGCCACTTATGGCTTGTTATACTGATAAAAGCGAAAATATATATATTGAATACATTAACAGCTGTGATAAAACGATACAAATTATAAATAAAAGTAATAAGTTAATTTATGATGATTTTCACTATGAAATGACTGATGTTATTTATGGTCGTCCTTATGCATATAAGCGATTTTATGAAAAAGCAAAAATTGTAAAACAAAAATCAGATAGCTTATATCAATTTATTGATCGTATTGAAAACGTGTTAACTAAAAATAATTCATTAAATAATATAGGAATAAGTAATGAAATGTTTAAGCAGAAGGAAAAGCTTGACAAAGCTAAAATCGACAAGCTAAAATTAGAGCATACAGGATACAGAAATTTTTTAATTAGTATGATAGGTAAAGACTCAGTTCTTTATAATATTCTTGTTGAATCAATTAATAGTCTGTTAGATACAACTAGCTGGAATCAAGTGCCTTGTTTGTCCGGTAGTAAGTCAGAACTTGTGAATATTATGGCTGTATTACATAAACTAAAATTGGAAATAAAAATAGCAGAAAATAGTATTTTAAATTATTTAGATGGGCGAATAAATGCAGGTGTAAACTTATTTCGGTTTAATAAAATTGAAGTAATCGTAGAAGCAAAAGCCAAAAATATTCCTCTTAAACATCAATATTCATGCAATATATTTATAGGCATAACTGATACTACAATTAGTCAGCTTGCATTTATTGAAGGAACAGAATACAAAACAAGTGAAGGCATATACACGTACAAGGAAAAGGTGAGCTCAAATAATCAATTTGTTCAGCGAAAAGGGTATATTTCAGTTTTAAATTCGGCAGGCTACTCAATTAAAGTGCCTTTTAAGCTTGAATATGAAGTGCTTTTTTAGGGAGGAGGAATTAGGAATTGTTAAGGAATAGAGTCTGTCTATAATGTCAACGTTTTGTGTTTTTTACTATTTTCAAATGAGAACAGTATTCAGTTTCAGGTTGCTGAGCAAAGTCGAAGTATCAGTAAGCAGACTTTGCTGAGCTACTGCAGACTGTAAACTGTCTACTGCCAATTTCTACCAGTTTTAAAACAAGTTCCGCAAACTAAAAGAACTTTTAAATAAGACTTTATAGACACACTTTAATTAAATGGTCAAGTTATCTCGATACAGTTCCAAAGTATTAACCAAAAGTAATTATTATTTATCCTTAAGCGGTAAACTAAAGTAAAATATTGATCCTTTCCCCTGTTCAGATTCTACCCAAATTTCACCAGCTAAATCGTTTACAATCGCTTTGCTAATTGATAAACCTAAACCGGTTCCCCTGTATAATTTCATTTTATCGCTATCTATTTTTGTAAACCTATCAAAAATGATTTTGTGCTTATTTTTTTCAATGCCAATGCCTGTATCCTTTACAAAGAACTGAATATTTTCTTCATGTTGAGACGCACGGCCGTGCGTCTTTACAAGTAATTTGTATCCAAATTCAACATCCCCTTTCTCTGTAAATTTTAGTGCATTATCTAATAAGTTTGCTAAAACCTGATTCAGCCTTATTTTATCTGTGAAAATTATAAACTTATTATTTGGTTTCTCTTTAATAAGCTTTAGCTTAATTTTGAGTTGTTTTTCTTTAATTTTCTCATTATAAGTTAGAGAAATATCATCAAGTACTGAATTTATATCACAATCTGATTTCTTTATTACCAGTTTGCCTGCCTCTATTTTCGATAAATCAATAATATCATCAACAAGGTGTACAAGCGAATTGGAATTCTCGCTAATAATATTGGCAAATCCTTCAGCTTTTTCTTTATCAGTATCAGTATTTGCCAGTAGTTGCGAAAATCCTACAATTGCATTTAAGGGTGTACGTATTTCATGACTCATATTGGCAATAAAGGCTGATTTTAATCGATCTGATTCTTCAGCTTTTTCCTTTGCTGTTATCAATTGTTTCGTTCGTTCTTCTACCAGTTCCTCTAAATGGTTTTTGTGTTTTTCAAGCTCAATATTTTGCGCTTCAATTTCATCAAACTGTTGAATTATTTCTTCTTTTTGTAATTGTATATTTTGCTCCGCTTTTTTAAGTTCACTTATATTGGCTTCAATGGCAATTAGTTTTATTACATTTCCGTCAGCATCTAAAATTGGTGTAAGATTGGTGTGCATCCATAATTTTTTGCCTGATTTAGAAGTGTTTAGTACCAGGTATTCGATTGTTCTTTTTGTCTTTTTACATTCAGCTATTTTTTTATCAATATCAACATGTTCACTTGCTTCGGCAAGGTTTTTACCAAATTTAAGTGTTAATTCATCAAGTTTATAACCGAAATGTTTGGTAAAACCTTCGTTAATCCATTCAATTTGGCCATTAGCATCAGTAATTATTACTGCATTATTTGTTTTGCTGGCTACAATTGAAAGTTTTTCAAGTTCTCTATTTGCATTAGCAAGGTTGTCGTTTGTTGCACGAATTTCTTCTCTTTGTGATTTTATTTCTTCATTTTGTGCTAATATTTCATCGTTAAAAAGCTTTAATTTAATATTTGCCCTTTTTTTATTTTTAAAACTCTTATAAATAAAATAAATCAGTCCAATTGCTAATAATAAAATAAAAATAATGGTGTATAATACATATTGCTGAAAACTTATTCGTGAAAGCTGCTGAACTACAAGGCTTTCTTGCCGGTAAATTAACTCCGTTTGTGTGTCAAGCCTTTGTCTTTGTTTCGTGAGTTCTGTTTTGGTTTTTTCTATGCTTCTTTGTTGGTTTATAATTTGTTCATCCTGTTTATTTAAAACCAATAGTTTATTGTCAAACAATTTTTTCTGTTTGTTAATTTCATTTGTGAAACTATCTAATACAAGTTTATCTGAAACAAGTTTTAGTTCCTGTGCCCTAATTTTACTGTTTTTGAATAAAAGAATTTCCTCTCTTTCAGCAATATCTTTGTCTTGATTTGTAATCAGTTCTTTCTGTTTTTGAACTTCAAGTTTACTTCGTTTAAGTTTTTCTTTTTCAAGTTTTAGCTCACGTTCTTTTTCCTTAAATAATTCCCGAACATCAATGTAGCTACCACCTATAAGCAGAATGTCTGACTTAATTATAAGATCTTCATCAGTGGTGTTCTTTTTATTAATTTCAAACCGTACTACTTCTTCTTTTTTCGATGGTAGAAAGTTAATCATTACCGCTTCCTTAATAGGGCAGTTATCACTAACCAATAAAGTGCTTTTTCCTTTTACATTATTAAAAACTTCCGGAATTAGCTTATTTCGAGATTGGTTTATGTATACAATGTTGAGCTTTTCTTTTTTAAGTTGCTCACAATTGGTAATAGGGATAATTACAATCTTCCGGTCTTTTATTTTTCGACTTTGGGCTAAATATCTGAACTTTTTGAGCATTAACTCATCATCGGTAAAAATTCCGATAGTAAAAGGGGTGGTTTTGCTATCAAATTGCCATTCAATGTAATTCGTAAACCGATAAATATAAGCAACTTTCACATCAATATCAGTTACCTGTGCCTTTAGCCCTGAAAAGTAGATTAACAGAGCAATAGCTAAAATGTATCGTTTTTGTGTAGTAGGCATAAGTCAATACAAATATAATTTATTAATTTATACTTTAATGATTAATTAATGTGATATTCTTTATATAATGCATATATTTATGTGTTATTGGATTTTAGTTAAGGCTTTAAGCTAAACGTTGGAAGACTTTGAATGTTGAAATTTGGATATGTGATGATGTGAAAATTACATTACCTAATCCTCACATTATTTCAATAATAATGAATATTATGAAAAAAATTCTCAGCACATTAATTATTTTATGTTTTAGCACTGGTTTATTAGCTCAAACTGAAAAAGACAGCATACTTGAATCGGTTTTGGATAAAACTATTGAAGAGCTGATGAATACCAAAGTTAGTATTGCTACAAAATCTGAAATAAAACTAAGTGAAACACCGGCAATTATATCTGTTTTTACTGCAGAGCAAATTAAAAACCTTGGTGCAAGGGATTTACGTGATGTTTTACGTATAATACCCGGATTTCAATTGGGTATGCGGGATATGGGCTATACTACAATAGGTGTACGAGGTATTACAACACCAAATTCAGAAAAAGTTAAAATAATGATTGATGGGATTGCTGTTAATGAAAATCTTGAAGGGAGTGGAACAGTAGTTTTTGCCGATATGCCACTTGACAATGTTGAAAGAATAGAAGTTATACGTGGCCCAGGTTCAGCTTTGTATGGAACAAATGCATTTATGGCGGTAATTAATATTATATCAAAAAAAGCTGAGGATATTGATGGGATAATGTCCACGGTAAAAGCTGGATCTTATAACACTTTTGAAGCTAATATTGTTGCAGGTAAAAAGTTTGGTAATTTTGAAATAAGTGCATTTTTTGACTATTTAACAACTGAAGGTCCAAAGCCAAAAATTGAAATTGATGTACTATCCAGTGACCCAAGTGGAATA
>JAOZNO010000336.1 GCA_029933755.1 Bacteroidales bacterium
CAGAGCTTTGCGATTTAGCGGCTTTGCGAGAAACTAAAATTTAACGAAGTATTATATAAAGTTAATATTTTTTATTTTTTCCGTGTTTTACAAGTTTGAAACTACCACAGTTCTCAGTTTTCAGTTCTCTGTTTTTGTAGACTGATTACTGCCAACTTGTTCACTTTAGTAAGGAAGTTTTAAATACAAAAGTAATTAATAGAGGTGACTATCATGTTCAAGAAAGCAATTGTTCGAAAACCATCAAAAAGTATGGTGAAAGGGTTGACTACCGCAAAATTAGGTAGTCCTGATTTTAATTTAGCACTGATTCAGCATCAAAAATATATTGAAGCTTTAATTGAATGTGGACTGGATGTTACAATATTAGATGCCGACGAGCATTTTCCTGATTCAACTTTTGTTGAAGATACAGCAATATTAACTCCAAACTGTGCTATTATAACCAATCCTGGTGCATTATCACGAAAAGGAGAAGTTTTGGCTATTGAAAAAGCAGTGAGTGGCTTTTATCAAAACATTGAAAAAATTGTAGATAAAGGAACTGTTGATGGTGGTGATATAATGATGGTTGACAAGCACTTTTATATTGGCCGGTCTGAAAGAACAAACAGGGAAGGAGCGAAGCAGTTGACTGAGATCCTGGAAAAATATGAACTGACGGCTTCAACAGTTACTTTAGAAAAAATGTTGCATCTTAAATCAGGTTTAAGTTATTTAGAGAATAATAATTTAGTAATTACAGATGAATTTGTTGAGAGGTCTGATTTTAAAAAGTTTAATAAGTTAATTGTAAATGAAAGTGAGGTTTATGCTGCAAACTGTGTTTGGATAAATGATCAGGTTTTAATTGCAACAGGCTATCCGAAAACAAAACAAATTATTGAGAAAGCAGGATATAAAACGATCGAACTTGATATGTCAGAATATCGAAAATTGGATGGTGGATTGAGTTGTCTTTCTTTAAGGTTTTGATAAAAAGCTGGAAGACCGAAGTCAGAAGTTAGAAAAATGCTACATTCTTCAAGCTTCGGACTCCCGTCTTCCTACTAATTTATATTTTTTAGTCCAAAACCTCAATACCATCAGCGGTATAACTTTCGCTTGATGCGAAAAAGAATCCACCTTCTAAAGCAGCGTTGTCATCACTATCTGAACCATGAACTGCATTTTCCTGAATTGATACAGCAAATGCTTTTCTAATAGTACCTTCTTCTGCATTTTCAGGGTTGGTAGCACCAATTAATTTACGGTAATCTTCAACAGCATTATCTTTTTCTAAAATAGCCGCAACAACAGGTGCCGATGACATAAATTCAACTAAATCGTTGAAAAAAGGTCGTTCTTTGTGAACACCATAAAAAGCCTCGGCTTGCGAAACACTTAAACGTGTCATTCGCATGGCTACAATACGAAAGCCTGCTTCGTTTATTTTTGCTAAAATTGCACCAATGTGACCGTTTTTAACCGCACATGGTTTAATCATTGTAAATGTTTTGTTATTTGCCATAAATTTAGTAATTAGTTAATTAGTAATTAGTTAATTAGTAATTAGTTTTTCGGTGTATTACCAATATCTAATTACAAGCTACCAATTACTAAGAATAAAATTGTGTGCAAATATAAGTATAAATTTAAAAATCAAAAATTTGCTTGATAATACTATCTTTGTGACCAAAATAAATAGTTCAGACAACTTGTAAAAGGTGGAATTTAAAGTTTTTTGAAACTGAATTTTACAAAACAGAAAGTCATTAGTAACGCAGTATTTGGCATTTTCTTGCAGAGACTACCTATCTAAACTATATTACAAATGACTAATAAACGAATGACAGATTAAAAATGGAAATAGATATAAAAGAAAAAGCTGTAAAGCTTAAAAATATAATAGAAAGCAGTAATAATATTGTTATTTTCGGACATGTAAACCCTGATGGTGATGCAATTGGCAGTTCGCTTGGATTATTTCACTATTTGAAAAACAAAGGAAAAAATCCAACAGTTATAATGCCTAATGATTTTCCTGCGTTTTTAAAATGGATACCGGCAGCAAATCAAATTCTTAATTTTGAGAAACAAACAGATGAGGCAGCACAATTAATTGAAAATGCAGATCTTATTTTTTATTGTGATTTTAATGATTTGAAAAGAGTTTCAAAACTTTCTGAAAAAGAAAAGGATACGAAGGCATTTAAGGTAATGATTGATCATCACCCGCAACCAACTGGTTTTGCTAATATCGAAATATCAGACACATCAGTTAGTTCAACTTCAGAACTTGTTTACGAAGCAATTCAGGAAATGGGTGATATTAAATATCTTAATAGTGATTTTGCTGATAGTATTTTAACCGGAATTATTACAGACACTGGTCTTTTTCATCATAATTCAGAAAAACCAAGAACATTTGAGGTAGTAGCAGAACTTATAAAACTAGGTGGTAATAAAGAAAAAGTGATTGACCAGGTTTACAATACTTTTACATATGACAGATTGAAACTTCTGGGTAATTCTTTGTATAATGGAATGCATGTTTTACCGGAATACTCATCTGCTTATATTGTTCTGACCAAAGAAAATCAGGAAAAGTTTAATTATCAAAATGGTGATTCTGAAGGGCATGTAAATTGGCCACTTTCTATTAACAATATAAACTTTTCTGCTTTGTTTACAGAAAAAGATGATTTAGTAAAAGTTTCTTTCCGGTCAAAAGATCATTTTGATGTAAATTTGTTTGCAAGAGAACACTATCATGGTGGTGGACATAAAAAAGCAGCTGGTGGAAAATCTTATAAGCCATTAAATGAAACCCTGGAAGAATTCGTTTCATTATTAAAAAAATATCAAGAAGAGATTAAAAGCCAGTAATCAGTTCACAGTATTCATGCGGATTGCAAACTGATAACTGCCTACCAAATTAAAAGGACGAAATTATGAATAAAATATATATTCCAATTTTACTTTTTACTGTTTTACTTATGTTTTCGAATTGCAATGATAAAGAAACAGAAAGAAAACAAATCTCTCAAAAGGAAAGAGATAAGTATGCAGAATTACTTGAAGATGCAAACCGATACTTGACTACGGTTGATGCTGAGCGTATTGAAAGTTTTGCTAAAAGACGAAATTGGGAAATGCAAACTACCAAAACGGGTTTATGGTATATGATTTATGAAAAAGGATCTGGAATAAAGGCCAAAACAGGGCAAATAGCATTATTAAACTATAAAATATCACTGCTTGATGGTACTTTGTGTTATTCATCTGATTCACTTGGAGCAAAAACTTTTGCAATAGGACACGGTGGGGTGGAGTCTGGACTTGAGGAAGGGATTTTGCTATTGCACCAGGGGGATAAAGCACGCTTAATCATGCCACCTTTCAGAGCACATGGACTGTTAGGTGATATGGATAAAATACCTGCCCGTTCTATAATTGTGTATGATATTGAATTGTTAAAGTTAGTGCTCGTTAAGAAATAACCTTTATATTAAAACTTTATTCCTGAACAAGCACTTAGCTGAATAGTTTTAGCCTTTTTCAGCTAAGAAAAAACAGCTTGGGAAGTTGTTCTGCTGATTTTAAAACAGTTACATTGCTTTGCTTCAATTTTTCATATGAATGATGTCCATCAGCTATTAGCAAGCAGTCAATATTTAAATTTTCTGCTACTTCTGCATCGTGTAATGTGTCACCAATAAGCAAACAATCATCCGGATTAATTTCATGCCGTTCCATAAGTCTTTTTCCAACAGCAATTTTTCCATTAGCATAGTGGTCGCTTAAACCAGCAACAGCAATAAACTGGCTGTAAATTTTATAATATTTGAGTTCTTCATTCAATTTTTTTTCTTCCCTTGCAGAAAGTACAAATTGTTTGTAGCCTTTTTTATTTAAAGCTTTAATCAGCTCAAGAATACCTGTATGCAATTTGCAGCTAAAATGCTTGTTGTTATATTCATTAATGAATTCAGTACCCACTTTTTCAAAAGGCTCTTTATCAAAATTAAAACCTAATTTTTGGTAATAATCTTTTACAGGAAAATCAAATACTTCTTTATACTTTTCAAGAGAGAGCAAGGGTAAACTCCTTTTTGATAACAGATTATTCATGATATTTACACAGAAGGCTGCGTCATCATATATGGTTCCATTCCAATCCCAAATAATATATTTATAGTTTTTTTTCACCATCTTATTCTTTTGAAATATTTTTAAAATACATCATATAGTTTAGCCCATTTTCTACATATTTGGGGTCAAAAGTTGTAGGAATTCCATCATCAGGGTATTTTTTACCTGTATTATGTATATGAAAAGCATTTTTATAATCACCGTTTTTTATATAATTCCCGTAATCAGAATTAATCCACTTTATAGTCCAATATAAATGGTCTTTACCAACTAAAGCTTTTAAAGGTATTTTTAATTCAAGTGATTTGTAGCCCATTATTTGAAATGGCCCATAAGAACAAGCTAGTTTTTTAAGTCCTTTTTTTGAATAGGATTCTAAAGTTTTAGCATTTATTTGTTCAAAGTCTGAAATTTTTCCTTTTTTAGTCAAAAGTAATTGGTCATAAATCCTTTTTTCAAAACGTACAGATACCTTTTTTTTACCACTTGACTCAAGCATTATTAATGCCATTAAATAATTTGGTGAAAGTTTAAAAATACCTGCAAGTGAATCTATCGTTTGATTATAGTTTAATATTGCCATATCAAAACCACCTTTGTTTTCAGAATCTGGTATTTTAAATTCTTTATAAACCATTGAACTAATAATGGCAAAAATAAAGGTGTAAACTATTATGAATAAAATTTTTTTCATTTTTTTCTCCTAAATTTTTATTGCCTCCATTTAGAGTTTATAATATCAGTTTCTTTGTAATAATTTATTTTTTTTCATTTTGTTAAAAGTCATTAGTTCTCAGTATTCAGTCGGCAACTTCTGTAGTACAGCATCTTTTTTGCCTACTGCCAATGAACAAAAAAAGCCTGCTATTAGAACGCACCCTCCCTAT
>JAOZNO010000337.1 GCA_029933755.1 Bacteroidales bacterium
CAAAAAACAAATTATTAAACAGTTAAGGAATCCCAGAACATCTAAACTTAAGCCCCAACAACGATTAGACACTTAATAATTAATTAATAAGATGAGATTATGAAAACTTCAAAGCTTATTTACATCATTTTGCTTTTCAGTTTGTTGTTTACACAATGCACAGAAGAAACAAGCAAAAGCCCTGATGGCAAAGTTAAATTAATTGGCTTACAACCAGACGGAAGTATTTTAGTACCAACCAACCAATTATTGAGACCTGCCGGGTTTCAAATTCAGTTTAATGGAAGGCCGGTCGATCTTGCACTTAGTCCTAATGGAAAATGGATAGCGGTACTAAATAAAAATTCACTTGAATTGATTCGTGTAAAAGATCGAACAATAGTTCAAAGACTTCCAATTAAAAAAGGCGGATCGTATAATGGTGTATCTTTCTCTGCAAACGGTAAAAAGGTATACGTAAGCCAAGCCAGGGATCATATTTTTATCGCAGAAATGAGTGAGGAAAATGTACTTAGTTGGGTAGATAAAATAACATTCCAAAAACCACAAGTTGGAGGGCATCCCGTACCGGGCGGCTTTGTATTGGACGAGCATAATGACAAACTATACACAACACTTAACAGAAGCAATTCATTGGCTGTTGTAAAGCTATCAGACAAAACAATTAAAGAAATCCCCGTAGGTGTTGCACCATATGAAATACTACTTTTCTCTTCTCAAAAAGCGTATGTAAGCAATTGGGGTGGAAGGCAGCCCAAGGAAGGTGAAGCGACCTATAAATCTTCAAAAAGTGATGTATTAATTGATCCTGAAACCGGTATTGCAAATAATGGAACGGTTTCAGTTGTCGATCTGGAAAGTGGCAAAGAAGTAAAAAACATTGAAGTTGGACTACATCCTACCGCTATGGTTTTAAGTCCTGATAAAGAAAAGCTGTATGTTGCTTGCGCTAACAGTGATATTATTTCAGTAATCGACACAAAAGAAGATACGGAAATTGGAAAAATCTCTGTTAGTATTGATAATTCACTTCCTTTTGGTAATGCTCCAAACGCACTGGCAATTTCTGAAGATGGAAAATATCTTTATGTTGCTAATGGAACTGAAAATTCAATTTGTGTTATTGACTTATCAAATAACAAAATAGTTGGACTGATACCAACAGGCTGGTATCCCGGGGCAATTATTTTTAATAAAGAAGAAGATTATCTAATCGTAGCAAATACAAAAGGTATTGGATCACGAAACACGAAAGCAGGCCAGTACGGTTATAACACTCATAATCATATGGGTAGTATTAGCATTATACCTACGCCGGATCAAAAGCAACTTAATGGGATGACTGAAACGGTAAAAGAAAATAATTCATTTACCCGTATGTTAGAAGAATTTAATAAAAAAGAAACCGAAACCAAGCAGGTAGCTATTCCGCAATTCCCTGGTCAGAAATCGCATTTCAAACATGTTGTATATATTATTAAAGAAAACAGGACTTATGACCAGGTATTTGGTGATATGCTCCAGGGAAATGGTGATTCATCATTAGTTCATTTTGGTAGAGAAGTCACTCCCAATCACCATGCACTTGCTGAAGAATTTATCCTTTTAGATAATTATTATTGTAGTGGTGTATTAAGTGCAGATGGGCATCAATGGACAGATGAAGCTTATGTTACTGATTATCTGGAAAAGTTTTTTGGTGATTTCCCACGTAGCTATCCCTATGATGGAGGTGACCCCCTCGCCTATTCACCAACTGGTTTTATTTGGGATAATGTAATGAAGCATGGTTTAACTTACAGAAATTATGGTGAATTTATTGATGCACAAATTGAGCCCAAAGATGCAAGTTTTACCGAAATGTATAATGATTTTCTTGATGGTACCGGTAAAATTAAGATTAGGGCAAAATGTAATTTGCCACAAATGGAAGCTTATACTTGCCAAACATATATTGGTTTCCCGAATGAAGTTTCTGATCAATATCGGGCAGATGAATTCATTAAGGAATTAAAAAGTTTCGAAGAAGATGGTAATTTTCCAAACTTCATCATACTATTACTACCCAACGATCACACTTCGGGAACAAAGCCGGATTTACCGACTCCCGTAGCTGCGGTTGCTGATAATGATTTGGCCTTGGGGAAAATTGTTGAAGCAATTTCACATAGTAAATTTTGGAAAGAGACTTGTATTTTTGTAACTGAAGATGATCCGCAAGCAGGGCTTGATCATGTTGACGGTCATAGAACCGTTGGTTTGGTAATTAGCCCGTATACAAAACGGAACAAAGTGATATCAACAAACTACTCACAAATAAATATGTTTCGTACTATTGAAAATATCCTGGGAATTCCCCCTTTAAACAAATTTGATCTTACAGCAGAAACAATGGAAGATTGTTTTACTGAAAAAGCTAATTATAAGCCATATACTGCAATTCCAAACAATATCCCTCTGGATCAGCTTAACCCTCAACTGCAAAGTCTTTCAGGAGATGAGTTATATTGGGCAAAAAAATCTATGGAACAAAATCTGGATGAGTATGATCAAATTGATGAGGACACTTTCAATAGAATTATATGGCATTCTGTTAAAGGCTATGATGTGCCTTATCCTGTTAAAGCAATTATAAATTAAGCTTTGAAGTTTTTAAGTAACTACTCAGCCACCTAATAGTTGAAAAAATGCCACAGATTCACAGATTCTAAAACAAGCTTCGCTTGTTTTTCTGTGAAAATCAATAAAATTGATTTTTTTAATCTGTGAATCTGTGGCATATAATTGTTTATGTGGTCTATAAGCAAACTGAATAGTAACGTTTTTAATAATACTGATTTATTAATAAAAAAATAGTTACCATGAGTCAAAAAATAAAATGGGGTATAATTAGCACAGGACATATTTCATCTAAATTTGCAGATGCTTTAAAAACACTACCTCAGGCAGAGCTTATAGCAGTTGCATCAAGAAATCAGGAATCAGCAACTGAATTTGCAAAAAAACACAATATCCCAAAAGCATATCCTACTTATCAGGAATTAGCAGCTGACCCTGATATTGATGTAGTTTACATTGGAACACCACATTCTTTTCACTTTGAAAATAGTGTGATGTGCATGCGCAAAGGAAAATCAGTTTTATGTGAAAAGGCTTTTACTATTAATGCAAAGGAAGCAAAAGAAATGGTTCAAATTGCCCATGAAGAAAATGTATTCCTTATGGAAGCAATGATCCCAAGGCATATTCCTTTACTTAAAAAGCTTAAAAAATGGATAACTGATGGTCGGATCGGTGATGTTCGAATGGTAAAAGCCTCACGCTGTGCTCATGGGACTTTTGCGACAGGTGCTCGCCATCTTACTCCAGAACTTGGTGGTGGTAGTTTGTTAGATGTAGGTGTTTATGTAATCTCTTTTGCATCGTGGATATTTAACAAAGCACCGGTAGAAGTTGTGGGCTTAGGTCATATTGGTGAATTAGGTTCTGACGAACAAGGCGTGGCAATACTGAAATATGATAAAGGTGAAATAGCTGATCTGTCTTTTGCCTTAAAAACAAATGCTGTTGATGAAGCATATATTTTGGGTACTAATGGTTATATAAAAGTCCACGAGCTATTTGCAGTTCCAACTAAAGCCTCTCTATTTGTTAATAATAAGGAAGTAGATGTAATTGAAGAAGTGATTATTGGTAATGCCCTAAATTACGAAGCCGAAGAAGTAATGCGTTGTTTAAATGAGGGTTTAAAAGAATCACCCCATATGCCACTTTATGAATCCATTCAAATAATGGAAATCATGGATAAAATCAGAAAAACATGGGATTTGACCTATCCCAATGACAAAATATAGAATTATAAAATTAACTTTCATTTAAGCAATTACCCTATAGTAAAACTGGTTAAAATTTAATGTATAAAAATTAAAAAGCACGAAACATTTAAGCGTCCAAAAGTATAACTTTGAATTTTTTATTCATCATAAAATTCAACATTTACTATGGAAAAAATGAATAAAAGTCTAATATACTTTGTAGGAATATTCATACTAAGTATAGTGACTATTGCTACAATTTTTCACTTTCCAATACATATTACCGAAGCACTTACACTGGAGACACTTCCGGAATATGATTTTCATATTCCGATATTAAAAATTGTATTTGAGCCTATTTTCGGGCTTATGCTTTTTTTCAACAGGAGTATATATGCAATTGAGGAAATGCAATATGGCTTGTATTGGGTACTAATCATTTTTATAGCATATACTATAATTAAGTTTTTTATTGAAAAGAATAAGCAAACAAAGAAAAGCTTTGTACTTGCCCAATTGGTAAATTTACCATTGGTAATCATTTTATGGTTTACAGTTTTCGTAATTATTTTATTTATGAGTCCGTATTTGCCAAGTAATACAATCATTAATAATTCTCCAAATACTATTTTAGTAACAACCCACTCGCACACTCAATTTAGTCATGATGGCCTTATTTCTCAGGAAAATCTATGGAAATGGTATAAACGTAATGGTTTTGATGCTTTTTTCATAACCGACCACAATACAAACCATAATACAATGGATTTTGTTAACGCACAGCGAAATAATGAATTCCCTATTGAGCCTCTGGTAATGGGTGGTGAAGAATTTTCCGGTTCAAACCATTTAAGTTTGCTTGGATTAAAAAGAGAATTAGATACACAAGGATTTTCTGATACAACAGCTATTGATTCAATACGTGCCCATAATGGTGTGGTAATAGTTAATCATTGGTTTGATGGTGAACACATGACCCTTGAATATTATAAAAATTTGGGTGTTGATGGTTTTGAAATTGAAAACTCAGCTGCTGAAACAAGTTACGACCGGGAACAATATCATAGAATAAAAGATTTTTGTGAACAAAACAATTTAATAATGAATGGAGGGCTAGATTTTCATGGTTATGGAAATGTCTGTACTATATGGAACGCTATGGAAATACCAGACTGGCATAATCTTAAGCCTGCTGATAAAGAA
>JAOZNO010000338.1 GCA_029933755.1 Bacteroidales bacterium
CCAATCCGGCGCAAAAGTTGATTGGGCAAAAAATGGGCAGGAAGCTTTTGATTTAGCAACCAGCAAGGAATATGACATGGTTTTAATGGATATGAAAATGCCTGTTATGGACGGCTACGATGCTACAAGAAAAATAAAAAAAGTAAAACCACTGCTACCGATTGTTGCCCAAACCGCTTATGCACTTCCCGAAGAACAGAAAAAAGGATATGACGCTGGATGTGATTTTTATCTAAGTAAGCCAATAGATCCTATTAAATTGGTAAATACAATTCAGAAATACCTTCTTGAAAAATAACATTTCAGTTTTTTGAACAAAAACGCTATTACAAACTTCAGCTAATAACATAATATGAATGTGGGATTTTGACGAAATAGTACAAAGAGACAAAACAGATTCTGTAAAATATGATTTAAGGACAAAGTTATATGGCTCAAAAAATATTATCCCGATGTGGGTGGCAGATATGGATTTTAAAACCCCAAAATTCATAGTTGATGATATTAAAAAAAGAGCAGAACATGAGATTTATGGTTATACAATAAGAAACGACTCTTTTTTCAAATCGGTAATTCATTGGATGAATTACAAACACAATTGGCAGATTAAAAAAAGCTGGATTTCATTTAGTCCGGGCGTTGTTCCTGCCATAGCATTATCTATACTGGCATATACAAAACCGGGAGATAAAATCATTGCTCAGCCACCTGTATATTTCCCTTTTTTTAGTTCAATAAAAAATAATGGCAGACAACTTATCTACAATCAATTAAAATATGATAATGGAAATTATCATTTTGATTTTGAAGATTTAAAGAAGAAAATAGATTCAAGAACAAAAATGATTTTGATTTGTAACCCTCACAACCCTGTGGGTAGAGTATGGTTAGAAGAAGAACTGACTAAACTAGCCGAAATATGCCTTAAAAATGACATATTAATGATTTCAGATGAAATTCATTCTGACTTGATTTTTGAACCAAACAAACATATACCACTAGCATCATTATCAAAAGAAATTGCAGATAATACAATTAGCACATTTGCACCCAGTAAAACATTTAATGTAGCAGGATTATCAAGCTCCGTAATTATTATCAGTAATCCAAAACTAAAAGTAGCTTTTGACAATTATGTGAATGACTTACACATAGGTTTTGGTAACATTTTTGGTAATGTGGCACTTGAATCAGCATATTTTAAAGGAGCTGAATGGCTAAATGCATTAATGGATTATCTTGAAGGAAACATAGCACTTGTTAAAAAATTTATTGATAAGCCGGGAATAAAGATAAAAATGCATGTTCCGCAATCAACTTATTTATTATGGTTAGATTTTCGTGAATATGGCTTAAAAGATAAGGAACTTAAAAAAATGTTGGTGCAAGATGCAAAAATTGGATTAAGCCCCGGAGAACTTTTTGGCCCGGGTGGTGAAGGTTTTCAAAGAATGAACATTGCCTGTCCTCGGGAAGTACTTATTAAAGCTTTGAATAATCTTGAAAAAGTTTTTGGAAGCTAGTGTCAAGTCATGTGTAATTTGACGGTAAATAGGTTTAACTTTTAAGCGGTTCTAAACCGCTAAAAAGTTCTTCTTGCGACATTTTAGCTTTGACACAACACAAGGTATTAAATTTAAAACTACAGAATTTACAAATGAGACACTTACACTTTTACATATTATTAATCACATCAAGCATTTACCTAACAGCATGTAATCCTGATACAGAAGAAGATACAAAAAGCTCAGGATATAAAAATGGAATCTCAATAAAATTCAGTTCAACAAAGCAAAGCAGTCATGAAAAAATGCTTAGTAGAAACACTTACAACCAAATTGGTTTATATTTAAGCGGACAAACATCTGAACAGTTTAAGAAGTTACAACGAAAAAAATATTATCAAAACTACAAAAACAAAATAAACCAATCCTGGGAACAATCAACTGCAAAAAATCTAAAAGAGATAAGTAAATGGAGCTATTTAAATTTCACATCTGGTGTTCATGATAGCACAAGCCTGTTTTACCCTTTTTCAGGACCTGACTTTCTTTATGCCAATGCTTTTTTTCCTGCTGCAGATTCATATTTATTAGTAGGACTGGAAAACCCCGGAAAATTACCCAATATTGCAAAAATGGACGATACGAAAAGAACTGAATATTTGTCCAAATTGCTTTATTCTTTACGATACATTAACGAGGCCGGATATTTTTCGACCAAACAAATGATGGATGATTTTACGGATGCAAGCCTTAACGGGATTATTCATCTTCTATTCTATTACATCTCGAAAACTGAGCATACCATAACAGAAATTTCATCGGTGGTGGTTGACGACTATGGTAAGCTTAGGGAAAAGAAAAATTTTCAGGTGGAAGACAAAAACCCAAATGGCTTAAAGATTAGTTTCTTCAAAAATGGAAATGGCAAAATAAAAACACTTTATTATTTCCCTATTGATTTATCTGATGAAAACATGAAAGACAATCTTGGATTTTTGCTTTTTTTAAGCAATTTTGGTCAGAAAAACACCTTCTTAAAATCTGCATCATACATTTTGCATAATGATGAATTTAGGTTAATTAGAGAACTAATACTAAAGCAAAGTGAATATATTTTACAAGATGATTCGGGAATACCCTATTCTATTTTGAAAAAGTCGGCTTATCGAATTGATTTATTTGGGAATTATTCACGAACCATAAAAATATTTGCTAAAAACTTTCAACCCGATTTACAAAAAGCACTTCAGCAAAATGGTTCTAGCGCGCTCCGTTTCAAATTAGGATATAACAGCTGGGAAGATGAGATGGTTCTGCTCTTAGCTAGAAAAGGAACGTATGTTGTAGATAAACCTGTTACCTATAAAAGAAATAAAGAATCGGTAATATACAAGGTTCAGTTTAAATCTTCCTGGAAAAAAATACCTGAAAACTCAAAAATGTTTAAGGGAATGCCTGCAATTGATTATTACTTTAATGATAATTTGTATAAATACACTATTGGGAATTGTTCCAACCAGGAAGAATGTGAAACATTTATGAAAACAGCAGTTAATAAAGGGTTTATTGATGCTTTTATAGTAGCTTTTTACCAAAAAAATAGAATATCGCTTGAAGAAGCTGAGAAGTTGGAGAAATGATTGAATTAAAATTACAATAGCGTTGTATTGTTTTTGCAATTATTTTATCAACAACCTTATATTGGTGGAAATATTTCATAAATACAACTTTGTATTATTTCTTATAATGAGCAACTTGCAAAAAACAAGAAAATAATATAATAGTGGGTTGGTGTAATACACCAAGCGAGATGTTAAAAGCAATAAAATTATAGAGTGTGAAAATGAAACATATTGAAAAATTACTATCTAATTTTGAAAAAATCAGTAACGAATATTTGAATGCTCAAAAAGAGAAGAAAAAAATTGGATTTAATGTTTTCAAAATTATGTCTGAGACATTCTATCGAGAGAATTTTCATAGTGATATTATTTAGAATATTCTAAATATTTCAGAAAAACACTAAAAACTATATACCCTTATTCATAGCTCTGTTAAATTCAATATAATTAAAAATTTAATGACAAATAATTCAGAAATAATACTTTATCAAACAGAAAGCGGACAAACGAAATTAGAAGTTCGACTTGAAAATGAAACAGTCTGGCTATCACAAAAACAAATGACAGAACTTTTTCAAAGAGAAAGAAGTGTGATAACTAAGCATATAAACAACGTTTTTAAAGAAAATGAATTACAGGAAAAAAGCAATGTGCAATTTTTGCACATTGCTAATTCTGATAAACCTGTTAAATTTTACAGTCTTGACGTAATTATTTCAGTTGGATACAGAGTGAAGTCTCACAGAGGAACACAATTTAGAATTTGGGCAACTCAAAGATTAAAAGAATTTATAATCAAAGGATTTACACTTGATGATGAACGATTAAAATTGGCTGGAAATATAAATTATTTCGATGAATTACTTGAAAGGATAAGAGATATTCGTAGTTCGGAAAAAATATTTTATCAAAAAGTGAAGGATATTTACACTTTGAGCATTGATTATGACCCCAAAACAGATATTACAAAAAAATTCTTTACTACAATTCAAAATAAATTACATTGGGCTGTTCATCAACATACAGCAGCAGAAATTGTTGCAAAACGGATAAATGCAGATAAACAAAATTTAGGCTTAACAACGTGGAAAGGTGAAAAAATACGAAAATCTGACATAATAATAGCAAAAAATTATCTCAATGAAGATGAATTAAGCCAATTAAATTTACTCGTAGAGCAATATCTTGCATTTGCAGAAAATCAGGCAAGACAGAAAAAAACAATGTATATGCAAGAGTGGATAAAGAAACTGAATGACATTTTGATAATAAATGACAATCAAATTTTAGAACACGCAGGAAAAATATCACGGAAAATTGCTAATGAAATTGCTATTAAAGAATATGATAAATATTCACAGCATAGACAATTGACAGAAGATAAACAAGCATTGGAACAATTAAAATTAGAAATTAAACAATTGAAACTAAAAGATGAATAATTAGAGAGCAGTATCCAATAAACTGTGTAAAGTTGATTTACCCCCCTTCCATCATTTAACCACAAAAGAACCAACATGTTCTATTGGATTTTCTAATATTTGCACATTTTCAACCATTGCCCATTTGGGTCCATTATGACACCAGTTTACAAATTGTTCCATATTTTCTATTTCACTAGAGGCTTCAATATAGACTGAACCATCATACTCATTTTTAACAAAACCTTTAATACTTAATTCATTAGCAATATTTTGGCTATGGTATCGAAAACCCACGCCTTGAACTTTTCCCGTAATTTTTATACTGACATGTTTTGTCATTGTTGTTAGTTGAATTGAGAAGGTGCAAAGCAACTCAGTAAAGAAAATAGCCCTGGTTTTAAATATTCTGGGATGCCAATAATTATCTTCTATGAGCCTGTCCGACTTTCGGCGGATTAATTTACAG
>JAOZNO010000339.1 GCA_029933755.1 Bacteroidales bacterium
ACTTACGTTTAAGTATTTAATTTATAATCACATGCTGGCATATGTAATATGCTATATTCTTGATACTCTTGTAATTACATCATCCATTTTGCATCAATTGTTCTTTGTGTAACTTTGCGTATTCTTTGTGTAACTCTGTGTAATAGCTATTTCGCAAAGAAGCACAAAGTCATCACAAAGCTACGCAAAGAATATAAGGCGACATAAGTAGCAGAATGATAGGTAATTAGTTTTGTATTTCTCAGGTGCGAAACATTAGTTAATTATTAATGACCTAATGACCAATGACTATTTTATGACCACTTAATGCCTACCAAAAAATCAAAGTATTATCCAATAATCATTACATAATTTTAGTTCAAGCACCTAATCTAATAATCCAGTAATCTTACAATAATCTACAGGAGCAGGTTCATTACTATTGTCTTTTCCTTTATTGTTGTCTGTTTCGTATTGTTTTTCAGTTTTTAACGACCCCGAACTTATTACAATTTCAGGGTTCACACCTGATTTCTGTGCAATTGCTGTAAAATGCTCCATTGTTTCAGGTTCTAGCAATCCAAATTTTTCAAAGTCCCATTTCCGACCTAATCGTTCATATTTATCGTTACACAAATTATTAAATGCACATAGCTCCCATTTTGTTGTATAAATTGAATTTTCAGCTATAAAATTACCAATTCCCAGAATGTTTTCATCTGTTGCCGTAGCATCGGGAATAATAGGCGTTCGCACCCATAATTCTTTATTGTTATTTTTAATATATTCAGATATATACAATAGGTTTTCAAAAATTCGCTTATTTGACTTTCCGGTAAATACTGTGTGCTTCTCAGGGTTTATTTCTTTTATATCAAACAAAACCAGGTCAACATATGGAAGAATTTTTTCATATGATTCTTTAGAACTAAAACCACAAGTATCAATAGCTGTATGTATACCTGCTTGTTTAAGTTTTTTCAATAATTCAGTTACAAAACCAGCTTGCAAAGCAGGCTCACCACCTGAAATAGTTACACCTCCATCAGATTTTTCAAAATACGAACGGTCTTTGAGAACTTCTTCGACTAATTCACTAACTCCTGTATCCTGCCCCATTATTTCTAATGCTGCAGAAGGACATTCTTCGACACATTCACCACATGCAATACAATTATCTCTATTTATTAATATTCCATTTTCAGTTAAAGAGAGCGCATTGTGAGAACAGGTAATAATACAAATTTCACACGAAATACAATTTGGTTTTAACCATTGAAGTTCTGATTTAAATGAAATACTTTCCGGATTATGACACCAGCTACACGATAAACCACAGCCCTTCATAAAAATACTTGTCCTTATACCCGGCCCGTCTTCAGTAGACATGCGCTGAATTTCAAGAACTTTTCCTTTTATGTTTATATTATTTTCAGACAATTTGATAACTTTGTTTGTATTTATAAGTCATCGGATGACTTATGTGTTAATTGTGTTTTATCTTAAAGCTAATACATCATCAATTAAAGAGTCATCCGATGACTCTCAATGTTTTAGATGGTAACTTTCAGATTAATTAGTGCATGTCTATAAAGTCGGCATTTTAGAAAAACTTCGCAAGTTCAAAAAACTTACTAAGTTAGTACTCAACTTGCAAAGTCTTTCAGACTAGGTAAGTTTCCAAGAAAAGCACACTTTATGGACAAACTTTAATTAGTCCTAAAATTTCTCATGACTTACCCTTGCAATTATTTCGTCCTGTAATTCCCTACCGATTGCCGTAAAATAAGCATTGTATCCGGTAACTCTTACCAATAAATGTCTGTAATTTTGTGGATGCTTTTGTGCATCTCTTAACATATCCGGATCAAGAATATTAATTTGAAGTGCCGTACCACCGTTTTCAACATATCCTTTTAAAAATGCGATAAACTTCTCTTTATGAGTATTATCTACAAGTAGTGAAGGGTTAAAAGTAATGGTATGACTTGCCCCATTTGGAAGCAAATTCACAAAATCTTTCCAATCACCCTTTTCCTTTTTCCCACCCAAAACTTTGCCTACCGAATTTGTATTTGATGTTGGGCCGTTTATATCAGCACCATTTGAAGGGCAAATTGCATTTGACAAAAATGTTCCTTTGGGTCTGCCATCTGCACTAGCTGAAAGGACAAACCCATCGCCTACCCAATAATTCCAACTGAGCATTCCCGGCCTGAATTGTCTATCGGTAGAAATTGTTTTATGTTTCCATGTTTCTTTTGTCCATATATTCATCACATATTCGCCCATAGCATCCGCCTCATTGTCATCACGTCCGAATTTAGGGGCACGATTTTTAGCTCTTGCCTGCAATACTTCAAAACCTGACCAATTTGCTTTAAGTGCATCAATTAATTCTTTCATTGAAATTATTTTCTTGTCAAAAACAAGGTATTTAATTGCTAAAAGAGAATCAACCGTAGTTGCATAGGTTACTGCCTCTATAGTTGTAAAACTTATTTCTGCACCTCCTTGTGTAACATCAAGTCCCTTTTGGGCACAGCCCCCTACTAGACAAGAAAGGTAAGGTGTTGGTGCAAATTTAGCCCTGATTGATTCAGAAACTTCGTAAAGCTTCACACATCTGTTTACAATATATTTTGTTTGCTTCTCATATGCAGATAAAAATTCTTCCCATGTCTTGAAACCTTCTGAATTTCCGGTATTCGGTCCATTCTGCCTAATTTTTTCTTTTTTACCTGTTATTGGGTCAATAAACATTTTTAAGTCTTTTCCGGCTGTAAGTGCTAGTTCAACAGCTTTTAAGAGATTCAAATTATTATCTACCGTACCTGAACGGTCGTTGCCACACATTGTATTTTCGAGACAGCCTACCGGTGAATATTCCTGAACATTCGAATCATTTATTAGCGATTCTAAACCATTAAATTTAGCTTCCCGCATCATTCCTGCCATTGAGCGTTCATCAAAATTTAACAAAAATGGTGCGCCCTGACTTGATGAAATCATATTAACAACAACATTCATAAGTTTTGCAGGTGAATCACGGTGTAACCTCACATTTGGTTTAGGTTCAAGTATTGGTGACATTTCATCAATTACTTCAAGTATAGCATAAGTAAGCTCATTAGTCATATCTTTTCCGTCTTGTCCAATTCCCGAAAGCGTAATTAATTGACCATAACCTGCAGTAATACCTTGATTTGCTCCAACCCTTATTAATGCATCATATGCAGTATTGGCATGTATCCAGAAAGTTTTCAATATTTCTTTCCCAAATTCCCTATCCATTCCGTCTTCAATTGATTTTTCCCAATACGGTAACAAATATTGATCAAATCGTCCGAAAGAAACACCCGGACCGGGATAATTTTCATCACTCATTACCAACATGTGGGTCATCCACAATGATTGAAGTGCTTCCCAAAATGTTTCAGCAGGTTCCCATGGAACTTTTTCCAAATTTTCAGACATTTGAATAAGTTCTTTCTTACGTTCGGGATCAATTTCTTTTTCTGCCTTTTGTTTTGCTATTAAACTATATTTTTTGGCTAGTTCTTTTGCAACAGTTGCTGCCGTCATCATAGCACGTAATTGCGCTCCTTTTGTACCGGTCTTTTCTGAATCGCTTAGTTTATCATATAGCAAATCAATTTCTTCATATATCCCTTTCCAACCTATTTTAAGTACTTTGTCGTAGCCGGGTATTAAGTGGCCTGATGTAGCTCCAGAATTACCATAGCCATGATCATGAAACCATTTCATTTTTGCCCTGGCACCGTTTTTTCCATAAACTAATCTGTCACGTTCTTTGGCTTCTTTTTCTGTCAGGCACATTGAAGTCATAAGATTAAATTTTGCGCCTGCCAATAAATCGCCCGGCAAGATTTCCTGTGGCAAATAGTTCACAACCGTTTCTTTAAGGAACCATGCTTTCCTTTCGGGAATACTCTGTAAAAAAAAGTCTTTGGGTATATCAACTTTTTTTGCAGCTTGTTTTATCGAGAAAGTAAATGTTTCTAAGAATGCATAAGTTTCGGGCACAATATAATAGGTAAGTTCGTCATATTGTATATCCCATTTTGTTCCCGTTGTCCAGGCAGAATATTCATTATTCCATTTTCGCTTAGTGCCTGTAAAATAATAATCTCTTAACCATTTAATTCTCTTACTGAGTTTGGATGGTGCTTTCATTGTTATCGTTGTATCTTCGTGCATAATTAGGTATTTTTATTAATCATCTGTTCAAGGTGTTCTGCCCCATGCTTCAAAAGTGTTGTCATTATTTTCTTAGAATTATCTTCATCCCTTTGTTTTATTGCCTCGTATAACTCTTGGTGGTAACTAAAAACTGTTTTACAAACTGTAGTATCTGAATAAAATAACTCTACCAAATGCAGGTAAATTGGTTTAAATGAATTTAACAGCAAGGGATAGAAGAAATTCCCGGAGGCTTCCATAATTATCAGGTGGAATTTAAAATCAAGCTGTGCAATTTCTTTTGGATTTACTTGTGTTGCTTTTTTTTCTTCAGAAATGATATCGGATAAATCTTCCAAATGCTTTTTGGTTCTATTTTTAGATGATACACCCACTGCTTCTGTTTCAAAAAGTAGGCGAATATCTATAATGTCTTGCTGTATATCTGGTTGTAATTTCAATCCATGATAATTAACAAGCGGTAACAAAATTGAAAGAGATCCTTCTTTTTTAAAATCATTTACAATTGCTCCGGTTTGCGGCTTAATTGTTATTAGTTCTTTTGCGGCTAAATCAAGAAGACCTGCATGCACTACTGAACGGCTAACCTTCAATTTATTAACAAGTTCTCTTTCAGAAGGTAATTTTTCGCCAATCGAAATTTTTCCGGAAATTATTAGTCGTTCAAATTTTGAAACAAATACATCTTTGAGACTATCCGTCCTTATTGGTTCTAACAATTCATTCATAACACATACCGGTTGTTGGTAATACCAGTACAAATGTACAAAAATATTTTCTTAAAACAAAAATTGTTATGATTCAAACTAGTGC
>JAOZNO010001077.1 GCA_029933755.1 Bacteroidales bacterium
AGGCATGGACTGTTAGATGATAGTCTTGATTTTTACTTTGCTTCGCATGATATGGATTTTGATGAACCGGCAAAATATGGAATTCCTTACGATTTATTGGAAAACCTTTTGGATAGCATACCTGCCCGAAAAAAGATAATGCTGATAGATGCCTGCCATAGTGGTGAGCTTGATAAAGATGAGCTTATAGTTGATAATCGTAATACTCAAAATGAAATATCAGAAGATGTTGTAAGCTCGTATGTACAAAAGGGTGGTAATAATAAAACAACAAAAAAGAAACGAAGTAAAACCGGTTTGCAAAATTCTTTTGAATTAATGCAAGAGATATTTACCGATTTAAACAAATCATCTGGCTCTGTTGTAATTGCTGCAGCCGCTGGCGAAGGTTATGCATTAGAATCGGCAGAATGGAATAATGGTGCTTTTACCTATTCCTTGCTAAGCGGTTTAAAAAGTCAATTAGCTGATAGTGATAAAGATGGAAAAATAACCGTTTCTGAAATGAAAAAATACACATTAAAAAAAGTAGAAGAAATAACTAATGGCAAACAAAAGCCAACTGTCCGTAATGATAATTTGGAATTTGATTTCAGGGTGTGGTAATATTCTTGGGAAACAAAAGTAGTTTGTACATAGATCTTAGATTAGTAATAATATACAAAAAATGAAAAACTGGTATTTCATAGCTTTAAATTTAATTTAGCTGACAAATTTTTTCATCGAAAATTTAATAAAAAAATAAGAGTTTTTGTTATGATTTTCTTATGTCTTATATTTATTAGTGCTGACCTTTATGAAATTATCATTTCTTAAACCCTTGTAGCAGTTTATTCAATAAAACACCCTGATAACTAATATGTCTGGAGTCGGTATCCAAATTGGTACCTTTACTAAATTCATCTTATTCTGTAATACTTGCGTTGATTAAATAATTTCCTGTGCCGAATTCATTATTATTGAAAGCTGTTCGTGGTAAAATAGGAAACCACGGCGATTTATATTTATCTAATTCATCTTTGGGAAGTTTTTTATTTAAAGGAACATCATAATAAAGCATAGTTATATTTGCTATTTCTTCGCTTACATGTTCTTTATTTCCATCAAACCAATATGCAATCATACTGATTTTTAAATTGATATCCACAGAATGATCATTAACTTTTAGTTTAGCTTTAGCGTATTTAACATGTATGTCTTTAGTGTAAAAGCGTAAAAAATAACCATCGGTTGATTGCTCAATAGCATTTAGTTTATGCCGGTTAACCCACATTGC
>JAOZNO010000340.1 GCA_029933755.1 Bacteroidales bacterium
TAAGGATTGATAGGGTTGTTAAGATTAGTTTTTTCATTTTGTCCACGAATTACACGAATTAACACTAAATTACTTTTGTCCACGAATTACACTAATTGACACTAAATTATTTTTGTCCACTAATTACACGAATTGACACGAATTGCTTTGCTAACGACAGCTTATTACGCCAAATCGCTTATTCAACGCTTGTCATTCCGAGCGATAGCGAAGGGATCCCCTGATGTATGCGATGACATTCTTTGTTTGGATTCTGTTTGCATATTATTATAAAGTTTCAAGTTTTGTTTGCTCTAGCGTATGACCCCTAAATCCTCTAAAAGGGGACTTTGCCTCACAGCTTAATAATAATTTTCTGAGCATATTGCTTTGAGTTTTATAATTAAGCTCCACCGCACTCCCCCTTTTAGGGGGTAAAGGGGTTTCATTCATGCGCCAGCAATCTATTATTAATAATCTTTAACTCCCATTTCATTATTTTACAAAATAAAACTCCCCCTCAATTGATGAATTAGTCCAGGGTAATTGTTGCCCGTTAGATTGTTTTTTCACATTAGTTAATACCCTACGGAAAACCATTCCGATTTCTAAGCCTGGTGTTTTTATTGCTTTTAATAATTCTTGCGTATATAATCCATTTTGTCCGCTACCATCAGCAGCTGTTGATCCGGGTGCTGTTGCATAGGCAATAATAGAACCACTGCCTTCGGCATATATTTGAGCCAAGCCTCTGGACCCGCCTCGCATGCTACGTGCATAAGGATTATTGCGACAAGCATCTAAAACAACAATATTCATACGTGTACCTGAATTCTCCATGGCACCAAGTACTTCGTTTACACGGATTGTCCGGTCAGGCACTTCATATTCTTCCTGTATATCATGATTTATTGGAACCAAAAAGTTTTCGCCTTTTACCTGTATTCCATGCCCCGCATAATAAAAAAGGCCTACTCCCCTTTTCACTGAAAGTTCGGTGTAAAAATCACGAATACCCTTGCGCATAGCATTTTTATCGCCATTGATAATTTCAATCACCTCGAAATTAAGCTCCCGTAAGGTGTTTGCCATTGCTTTTGCATCGTTTTCGGGGTTCCTTAGAGCTGCCGTTTTATATTTACTGTTACCAATAACTAATGCTAGCCTGTGTTCAAAGGCAACTTCGGTATAATCAATGGTTCTTATTTCGGATGTGACAGTGGTTTTACTGTTTTTTGCAACAATTTTCACCGTATTTTTCCCTTTTTGTAAAGTTATTTCTTCTTCCATATAATAGTCGCATGTATTGGTTTTAATCAATTTAAATGCTCTACTGTCAGAAATTAACTGATTGTTTACATAAAGTGACACACTACGAACCGTTTTTGAAGACAAAACGCAGGCTTTAATAAGATATGTGCCTTCATTAACTGTAGTTGTAGGCATTACAGGATAATACCAGTTAACAGCTAATGGTACCAGTTTAGCCTGAACTTTTATATCAAAGCCAGCAGCTTTTGAATCATAACCATTTGCTTCCTGCGCAACAAACTGAAAGCTGCTTAAACCATCTTTTAAACTGATACCAGGATTTAAAGGTATCTTTACTTCCTTTTTCTCTCCAATAGCAATATTACCCACATGAACTGATTTTTCAAAAGACAATGCATCGGTAATACCACCGATAATTTTTGTTTTAATACTTACGGTTTTTGCATCGCTTTTACCCGTATTTTGAACATTTAGTTTAATAAAACAGCTTTCGCCGGCATCTGCTATTTGGTCATTATTCTCGTCAACCAGTATTATATCATTAATTACCAGTGCAGGTGCATTGTTTAATTTAATTGATTTTTTACCCGAGCTTATTTGGGCATTAATATTAATGCTTAAACTAAAAATCAGGATTAATGTGAAGATTAATTTTGTTTTCATGATGTGTGTTTTAATGTTCGTTTTAGTTTTTTAATTTTGCTTTCGCATAAATATGACCCCCAACCCCCTGACAGGGGGCTTTGCTGCATCGCATAATATTAAAAGTTTGAGCAATGCTCTAAGTATTTTATTAAGCTCTGCCGTATTCCCCCTTTTAGGGGGTAAGGGGGTCTTTACTCATGCGTTAGCAATTATACCTCCCCCCTAAAACCGATATTTAAGCGTAAAACCTGCCGATTTTGTTTTTGGATCTAAACCACCATAAAAGAAAACCTTTTGCTTATTATTTAAGCTACCCGTAACCTTACTGGTACTATTTTTTGCATTTACAGCAGTCCAAACCAGATTTACTACCCAAACACCAATTGCTGAATAGGCACATATTTTTGAAATATTATCATTTTGTTCACTTCTATTGTAAAAATCTTCACTCTCATTGGGGTGCTCCTCAATAAGGTAATCATTATAATTTTGAACCGCATTTTTATTCATAACCACAGAAGCTCCAATTAAGCCATATCCAACAACACCCATAAGCCAATAGGGTTTACCCGGATCAAGTTTTGACAGACCTAAACCCGGAAAAACCGCAGAAAGCAAGATGGCTTTTCCCATTCCAGGACCAAGTACTGTTATATTGGCAAATACTTCAACATTTATTTCATCATTTAAAACAATTCCATCTTTATTATAATCCCAGCTAATTTGCTTATTCTCACCACCTTCCAAATTATCGCCAACATCTCCACTAAAGGACTGTGCATTAATTTTTTCACCGGTTGATTTGGTAACTTCTACCCAAACATCAAAACGTTGCGTTTTTTTACTCTTTACAAAATTATAATCGATGACCAGCTTGTTATTCACAATTTTCAAACTGGTAGTTTCAACTTTTACGTTTTGAGCCTGCAATAAATATCCTGAAAAAAAGAAATAGATTGTAAGACTAAAAAAAGAGAGTAGGTTTTTATAGGTCATTTAATCTGTTTTAAGGTTAATATAAATCAATTATAAATTAAATTATGGCATAAAACCAGTAATTAGAGTGTTTGACCGAAAACTCCAATTTCTTTCCCGATAATCTCGGGACAGGCAGTTATGCTCATCTTAAAAACCCGTTACTTCGACTAGCTCAGAACAACGCATTTACATGAGTAAACTCCTGATTTTTAATATTTCACAAGCTTCCGCAGTAGCGGAACAGGCATAAAACTTGGAATTTCCCATTCAAACACTTCGTTTCCGTTCAGACACTAATTATAATGATTAGGGAATTCTAACGCTACCAAATATACAAATTAATAGATTGAAATACAAATAGCTTTGACAATCAGAATAATAACTTTTGATTAGTGATGTAATTTTGTTTATAAGAGGTCGTATTAATAGTTTAAGGCATCCAGACTAATCGCAACCTGTATTATCATAACCTTCTTTTTTTTAGTAAACTGACTTTTGGTCATTAATTACTGATCGTTAGATAATTACGTGGGGAAAAACAACCTTCGGTCACCAAAGGTTTACCATAAGCACTGCCAATGACTAATTTCCAATGACTTTGTGCAATAGTTCCAGTTTGCGAACAAATACCCGTAATGTTCTGAAAATAAGCTTATGGGTCAGGAGTTTTGAAACTCTCACCATAAAGAAACTGTGTAAAAATGAAGAAAAAATGAGTTGGCCTGGCATTTCCTGTTGATAGACGGGACATGCCAGGTTAAACGATGATACCGACTATATGGCTTTAGCCCAATTATCTGATAATTAGGATAAAGCCAATTTGTTGCTTGATTAAATCATCGGCATAACTTGTCCCGGTACTTCGGGAAATGCCGGTGCAATTCAATAAGTTCATTTGCAAATTAGTTTTCACATAGTCTCTAAAGTATGAAACAAATAACATTTTGCAGTACTGTTAACCTGACTCGCTATTGATTTTCTGTGAGTGAAATCTTACGCCGGACTCAGCTTATTAATTTAAACCAATGCTACAAGAGTTTATATCGCTAATAAGTACCCGGGCAAAATTAATTACATGTTTACTTTTAAGCAACTTGCATATTGTAAGAGCTTTGCACGAGTGCGTAAGCAACATTAAATAGCACTTAGTGCTTACAAAAAGCCAAACAGCCAAAGTAGAATTTTATTTTCAAAGCCAGTTTCAATATCATCAGCAGCAATAAAAGCATTTTTGAGGCCTTTAATTTGCTCATTGGTTTTACTTTTACCACCAATTTCAAAGGTGTATTTTTCATCTACTAAAAAATCACCTCTTTTACTACTATGTACAAAATGTTTGCTGTTTACCTAATTATAGAAAAAAGTTTCTCTAAGGTTTCCTTTATTCACATTTTCAGGTGCAATAGCATACATTAGGTTTGTATTGTCAAGAAAAATCTTATCCGGTCGTTTCATTGTACGATACCTATCGGCATGCAACAGCTTTATTAATCGGCCATCTTGCAGATAATTCAGATAATTCATAATGGTTTCGCGCGATGTTTCTAAATCACGACTCAACTTATTCACGTTTGGCTGTAAAGGCACCAATGTAGAAAGCACATATAATAGTCTTTTTAATTTTTGCAACCAATTTGCATATTTATGAACATCATCAAGGAAAAGAACTTTACCTCCACGTTTTATAAAATCTTCGGCTAAACCAACAATTGTTTTTTCAGTAAAGGCCAAATCGTCTAAACTAACATAAAGGTATCTTTTATCACGGGAAAAATTGTCGTTTATGTAATGAAAAATAAATGTATATTTTCCAACACCACGAGTACCTTTAATTCCAATTAAGCGATCAGACCAGTCAATTTCATTAGCAAAATTTCTACTAAAAGCTATTTTTACTTTTTTCAAATAATCCACATGTCTTTTATATAAAATTTCCATAACTAGCTTATTATTTGACACAAATGCATGAATAAAAATCACTAATTGCAAACTCTAGATTGCAAATAATCAATAATTATGTAATTTACAATTTGATATCAATCTGTAATATTCAGTTTGCAAATTGCATAAATATTTTTAAACTAAACATTGCAATTACCAGTTACTAATTACCAATAATCCAGTTACACAACA
>JAOZNO010000341.1 GCA_029933755.1 Bacteroidales bacterium
ACAATAACTATTCTTTCATTTTCAGTTTTATACTTATAGGATAAATAAAAAGCAAAATTATTTAAGCTTTTATCTGTCAAAAAACTTTCAGACTTCCCAACTGTGTAATGGTTATTTACACCAAAATTTAACAGATTATTATTTCGAATGGTGATTTTTGACTCAAGTTCAGTTATCCATTGAATTGAAGAGTGTGTAGCATCTATATAAACATCATTATTAACATAATGGACTTTGTTATAAAAAACACCACTTTTAAAGTAAAAATCAATCTTATTAATGTTTTTATAATACTTTAATGCTGCTTTATGCTGTAAATCTTCCTGCCAGGCACTCCCTGCATTTGTTGTCATATTTGCGGGCACCTCTCTAAAAGCTTCCTGATACCAATAATGGGTACTTAAAAGGCTGTAATCAGAAAACCGGACAAAATTCTCCTGTAATATCCCCACACTTTCAACAGCAGAATTTTCATTAACTTCCTCTGGGTGACCATATTTACTTGTATTAATAAAAGGAAAGTTATTTTCTTCTGTTTTGTAAAAGGTTTTTAATCTTGAATTAATATTTTTAGTTGAAACTGATAAATCCAAACCCGCATAATATCGATTAAAACTACCATATGAAGAATTTAGTTTAAGCTCAAACCCCTCATTAAAAATTGCCTTATTATTAAGGTGAATTACACCACCAATTGCACCACTCCCAAACAAAGAGCTTGAACCTCCATATTGTATAGAAATCTCATCAATAAAACTATTCGGTATTAAACTTAGCCCCAGTCCGGCGGTTAAAGCATCCTGAATATTAAACCCATTCCATAAAACGGCAATATGATTAGCATTAGTACCCCGAACAGATGCCGATACAATACCACTTACTCCATATGATTTTATAGATATACTTGATGCATTTTCTAAAATATCAGCTAAATTTTCATTTTCAAAGCTTTCTTTACTTAAACTATCAACGGTTTCCAAGCGGTTTCCCATAACAAAGTTTGGCAATCGGTTTGAAACAATATTAATTTCCTTAATAAGTAAAGTATCTGCATTATTCTGCTGAGCCTTTAAATAAAAGCCAAATAAAAAAATACTACAGAACACAAATAATTGTCTCATAATAAGAAACTTACTATTACGGAGTTATTTGTAGCTATTCATAAAAACACAGGCAGACAAAAATATAGAAAGTCTGGTCTTCGCTTTTAACCCGAAAGCTACAATTAAAAAGTTTTGGCAGGTCTTCTGACTTATCCGGCTTTTTGAGGCCTTCCCTTTAGCAGAAAAGCTAAAAGTGGCAAAGTGTTTCAAAAAGCAATTAATCGGACTTACAGCAGCGGGTACTGTCCAGGATTCTCACCTGATTCCCTATTATCTAACACAAAAGATGTTTTGTATCAGAACCAAATTCTATCGCAAATGTATTATTTTTTTTGTTTCAACAAGCTGTTTGTATATAATATTTGTAAAATTGAGTCTGATCCGAAGAGTACAGCTTTCTGCATCCAGCCGCTAAGCGGATTTTTGAGTGCCGTAAAAATCTATTTTTTAGAACTAGACATTAAGAACAGAAAAAGAAGAATTCTTCATCAACTTTATATCGTTGATATTTTCATCTGAAACATTCATTAACATAGCAGTTAGCACTTTTATCGTTAATCCATGACTTACTAAGATAATTGTTTGATTTTTGTGCTGCGGCAAGATTTCATCTAAAAAAGATTTGACTCTCGCTTGTACCAGCTTAAGATTTTCCATTCCGCTAATAGGTTTGTAAATAGTAAAGTCTTTAGGGAATTTTTGTCCTTGCAAAACACCCATATTCCATTCCATCAAACGCTTATCTTTTTGTAATTCAATTTTATTATGATATTTCCATATTGCATTCCCTGTTTCAAATGCACGATTAAGAGGACTACTATAAATTTTATGTATTTTATACTCCTTTAGCTTTTCGGCTAATAATTTGTTTTGTTCTATTCCCTGTTCTGACAAAGTGCCTTCTGTTTGTCCCTGGCAAATTCCAAATGTATTCTCAACAGTTTCACCATGTCGGACAATAATTAATTCAGTCATGTTTGTTCATATTTAATGTTTTACCCGAAACTAAAAAGATAGCCGGTTTTTTTGAAAGAGGGTTTTCCTGTGTAATTACCACTGTTTTATACACTTCTTCAATATGTTTATAGTTCAACACTTGTTTAGGTGTTCCTTTTGTGTGAAGCTTGCCATTATTCATCAAAATCAGATAGTTACAATACTCTCCGGCAAGGTTCAAATCATGTATTATCATTAAAACCGTAAGGTCTAAGTCTTCATTTAACTGTTGAATAAGATTTAAAATTTGAACCTGGTGCGAAATATCTAAATGTGAGGTTGGTTCGTCTAACAAAAGCAGTTCAGGTTCTTGTGTTAAAGCTCGGGCAATAGCTGCTAACTGTTGCTCTCCCCCACTCAATTCACTCATTAATTTATCTTTATACTTTAGCACTCCGGTCAGTTTCATAAATTTATTGGCAAGTGCATAATCTTCTTTACTTTCAAATAGCTGAAACGTACTTTTATACGGAAATCTTCCCATCAGAACATAATCTTCCACCAAAATATCAGCAGCTTCGGCATTTTGCGTAACAATTGCTATTTTTCGAGCTTTTTGCCTTGGTGCTATTGTCGAAATATTGGTATTATTTAATAGAATATCTCCTTCAATTATCGAAATTTCACCTGTTATTGATTTAAACAGGGTTGTTTTTCCTGAACCATTTGGCCCAATAATTCCCGCAAAAGAGCCCTTTTGTATATCAAAGTTGATTTTTTCAAGCATAAAACCACTAGGATATCCACATTTAAGCTCATTTATTTTAAGAAACTCAGGCATCTTAGTTGGTTTTAAATTTTGACTTACTAATCACCGAAATAAACACAAGCCCACCAATCATTCCGGTAATTACACCAATTGGTAATTCATTTGGAGCAATTATCGTTCGGGCAATTACATCACTAATTATAACAAAAATACTTCCGCCCAGAAATGAGGCAAGCAATAACACCCTGTAATCTGTACCCATAACCATTCGTAATAAATGAGGAATAATAAGACCGACAAAACCAATTACTCCGGCAACGGAAACACTAATACCTGTTAATATTGAAGCACTTATAAAAAGTACCCGAATAGTGAAATTTGTATTTACACCTAAATGCTTTGCCTTTGATTCACCTAAACGTAAGGCATTTAATGGATTGGCAAAAAGGTATACTATTAGCAAACCTGCAATAGAAGCATAAAACACTGTTTTTACAAGTAAAAAATTAGGTTCGTCTAATGAGCCCATAATCCAAAACACAATACTATGTAGGTTTTCAGCAGTTGTTGTTGACATCAAAAACATCATAGATGACGAAGAAATAAAGCTAATCATCACTCCAATCAGTAACATTTTGTTAATATCAAAATGGTTTTTACTAACAGATAAGATATATACCAGGAAAATGGTTAAAACAGCTCCTATAAAACCTGAAAGAGGCAACATATAAATACCAAAAATAAGGTTTAGCTTAAACACAATGGTAATAGCAACACCCAAAGCTGCACCACCAGAAATCCCCAATGTATACGGTTCAACAAGAGGATTGCGATATACACCTTGTAGTATAACTCCGGAAAGACTCAATGACCCACCAACGGCAAAACCCAATAAAATTCTTGGAAAACGGATATTATTGATAATCGTGTATTCAATACCTGTTTTGTTACGGGTAATTTCAATAAGTTCTTTTATTGAAAAATTTATTTCGCCAACAGATAAAGCAAGCAAAATACTTAGCGCAAGCAAAACAAACAGTCCTAAAAGAATAATGCTTTGTTTAATATATTTAGCTTTCACTTGTTTAACTCTTCGTTAGATTTTCGTTTCTTGCAAAGCTGCAAAGTCCTGATTTTCAACAAACTAACATTGCCACTCAAATTACTGTAATTATTTGTATTATAGGTGTTTATAAGAATATGATGAACCATTGTTTATTAGTTAGTGTAACTAAGAAAACTTCCTTTTTTTCCAGTGTCTTTTTGAAATCGTCAAGAACAAAGCCTGTTCCGCTACTGCGGAAGCTTGTGAAGTTTTGAAAATCAAGGCGTTTACTTTTGTAAATACTTTGTGCTGAGCTTGTCGAAGTAACTGTTTTCAAAACTAGCATTAGGTAGTAGTTATTGGCGTTTTCTAAGAGACACTAGTTATATATTTTATCAATAAAAATCTCAAATGCTTTAGTAAAAGATAAAACAGTTGGCGAACTGGCAAGATTTGCATCAATTATAAATATTTTTTTATTTTTTGACGCATTCAAATCAGTATAGCTTTCCCAAATACTTTTTTCATTAGCACCAACAGCACCCATTGTTGTAACAAATATAACATCAGGGTTTCGCTGCAAAATACTTTCCCGTGTAATTGTACCATGAATAAGATCCTTTGCCATATTTTCACATCCTGCAAATGTTATATAATCGTTCATAAATGTATTTGGGATTACGGTAAAAATAGGTTTTGTACCAATTTGAAAGAATATAGTTAAACTATCTGATTGAACAGGAAACGTACTGATAAGACTATCCACTGTTTTTGTAGATTTTTGCACAATAGTTTGTGCTAATTCAGCCTTTCCTACCAATATGCCAAGCTCAATAAAATGTTCACATATATCTTTAAACGAGTGCATTTTACTTAAAAAATGAACTTTAATACCATTATTTTTTAAAGCATTAATATCTTTTTCTTTTGTTAAACCCGATGCAAAAACAATATCCGGTTTTAAAAGCAATACTTTCTCAATATTTACTTCAATGGCTGAACCGACAATCAAGTCCTTATTTTTTTCAGAAATACTGCAATAAGATGTAGCACCTACAATGTTTTTGCTCATATTTAAACTCACCAGTTCTTTTGTGATAGATGGTACTAATGAAATTATTCTTATTCCATCTTCATCACTCCCAA
>JAOZNO010000342.1 GCA_029933755.1 Bacteroidales bacterium
AAAGAAATTACTGTAAAAGCCTATAAGGTTGATGGTGAAACCAATACTGATGATATTTCACCCGCCTCAGATGCTTCAACTCGTTCAGATATTCCATTACATTCATTATCATTAGGACAAACTGGTTTTACTGATGGAATTGAAACCATTGCTGAATGGAGAAAACAAGGGCATAAAGTAGCTTTTATAGGCGATGTGGTTGGTACCGGTTCCTCACGTAAATCTGCAACAAATTCTGTTTTCTGGCATACAGGTGAAGAAATTAATTATGTTCCAAACAAAAAAAGAGATGCTGTAGTTATTGGTAGCGTAATTGCGCCTATTTTCTTTAACACCGTTGAAGATTCAGGTGGATTACCTATTTCATGTGATGTAACTAATATTAAGCGTGGTGATATTATAACCATTAATACTGAAAAGGGTGAAATTACCAATGAAGCTGGTGAAGTAGTTAGCACTTTTGAATTAAAACCAAATACAATTACCGATGAATACCGTGCCGGAGGCAGAATCGCATTGATTATTGGTCGTTCGCTAACTGAAAAAGCACGTACGGCTTTAGGTTTAGACGAAACTGATGTTTTTGAAAAGCCTATCCAGCCTGTCCATAAAAAGAATCAGGCATATACACTGGCACAAAAAATGGTTGGTAAAGCATGTGGTAAAACAGGTGTTTTAGCTGGCGAAGCAGTTGAACCAATTATGACAACCGTAGGCTCTCAGGATACTACCGGGCCTATGACTGCCGATGAACTAACAGAACTGGCTTGTTTAAAATTTCAAGCACCATTATTTATGCAATCATTCTGTCATACAGCAGCTTACCCCAAAGAGGCTGATGTAAAAACACATAAAAAATTACCTCAGTATGTTATTGAACGAAACGGCCTATCGCTACTACCAGGTGACGGTGTGATACACACTTGGTTAAACAGAATGTTAATTCCTGATACAGTTGGTACAGGTGGCGATTCTCATACACGTTTCCCTCTTGGCATTTCATTCCCTGCAGGTTCAGGTTTAGTAGCCTTTGCAGGAGCTCTGGGTTTCATGCCTTTAGATATGCCTGAATCTGTTTTGGTTAAATTTAAAGGAAAGTTAAAACCGGGTATCACTTTACGTGATGTAGTAAATGCGATACCTTATTTTGCAATCCAGGAAGGAATGATGACTGTTCCTAAGAAAAACAAAATAAACGTTTTTAATGGTCGTATACTTGAAATGGAGGGTTTACCGGACATTACAGTAGAACAAGCATTTGAATTAACTGATGCTGCTGCTGAAAGAAGTGCTGCGGCTGCAACCATTAAATTATCAGAAACAACCATAGCAACTTACATCCGATCTAATGTTGCTTTATTAAAAAAGATGATTAAAGATGGATATAAAGATGCACAAACGATACAAAACCGTATTGACGCATTAAATGACTGGCTCAAAAACCCTTCTCTTATGGAAAGAGATGAAAATGCAGAATATGCAGCTGTTTTAGAAGTAGATTTAACTCAAATTCATGAACCCATTTTAGCTTGTCCGAATGATCCGGATGATGTAAAATTACTTTCGGATGTATCAGGAACAAAAATTGATGATGTATTTATTGGTTCATGCATGACAAATATTGGCCATTTTAGAGCAGCCAGCAAAATTTGGGATGCACATAAACGAAACCCAAATGTTCGTACTTATGTGGTGCCACCAACCCGAATGGATCAGAAAAAACTGAAAGAAGAAGCAAATTTCTCAGTATTCAATAAGATGGGGGCACGAATTGAAACTCCCGGTTGTTCTATTTGCATGGGTAACCAGTTAAGAGTACCTGATAATGCCATTGTATTTTCAACATCAACCCGTAATTTTAATAATCGTTTAGGAACTGGAGCTCAAGTTTATCTTGGGTCTGCTGAATTAGCTGCAATGACTTCAATTGATAATAAAATACCTACGGTTGAGAAATATTTTGAACTCTATAATAAATATATTTTACCAGAAGAAAGTGAGATTTATAAGTACTTGCAATTTGATGAATTAGAGGAGTATAAGTAAAAAAGTTGTATTTTTTATAATTACAAACGGCTTAACTTTGTTCTAAAATTGTTATATTGTTCTTTTGTTTTATTGTTGCTTAACAGCAATTTAACAGTTTAACAATATAACAATTTAATCTTTTATTTAAAAAAAGACTTGTTTACACGACATTATTAGTATATTTGTTCTTAATAGTTTCATACTGAGCATACAAAACAACACAACCATCTCGTCAAAACAGTAACTACCAGATAGTTATGTCTAACAAGCAAATATTTTGTCGAAGTATAGTTTTGAACCATATTACAAGCTAAACATGAAGAACATTATTATCGCAGCAATATCCTCAATCTTTTTTGCTTTCTCAGGAATTTCTGACAATCAGGTATGGATACATGCCAATTTTCCATCTTCTGTATATTCTGGTGACCAATTTACCGTTGAAATCACCATAAATAAAATGAGCTTAAAGCATTTTGCTGAGTTTAGACAAAAACTACCCAAAGGGTTTACTGCTGTTGAAAGAGTTTCACAAAGTGCTGATTTTCACTTTAGCAACCAATTTGTAAAACTGGTTTGGTTGCGTTTACCAAGACAAGCTCAATTTAAGGTAAGTTATGATATTCTGGTAGATTCTTCTGTTAAAGGAGTTTTTAAATTGCCCGGGCAATTTACCTACATTTACAATAATCAAAGAGGAAATGTATATTTAAACAACCTGCAAATAACGGTACATCCCAGGGGACAATCACTCGATTTTAATAAAGAAATCAGATCAGGTAATATTCAATTTCCACCAACTGACTCAAATTTAGTTCAATGTTTACGAATTAAGCCTTTTTATTCTAAAGACCAGCAAAGTATCATTGTCAAATTATTGGTTAGTAGGGGAGTTGTCAATAGTGCAGCAAAAATTGAAGAACAAATTCCAGTAGGATATAGAGCAAGCTTGATTGAATCAGGAAACGCTTCATTTTCATTTGACAGACAAAAAGTTGAGTTTATTTGGAATAAGTTGCCTATCAAGAAAAATTTTGAAATCTCTTATAAATTAAGTCCTATTAGCTTTAACCCCCAATTACCTAAAATTAATGGAAGTTTCATGTATCTAGGTGGGGGACAAATACAATCATCAAAAATTATTGAACTGGATATAAATCAGAAAAGAAATAATGCAAATACAAATATAAATAATGATGATATATTAAATTTCTTCAATGATTCTCCACAGAATAATTAAAAAAACAGAACTCTACTGCAAATAATTCTATTATAATTAGTGCCTGAACGAAAACGAAGTGTGTGAATGGAAAATTCCAAGTTCTAAGCCTGTTCCGCTACTGCGGAAGCTTGTGAAATCTTAAAAATCAGGAGTTTACTCATGTAAATGACGGGTTTTTAAGATGAGCATAACGACGAAATTGGAATTTTCGGTCAAACACTAATTAAAGATTCCCTCTTATACCAAAAATATTTTCTGCGCCTATTTATCTGATTTTGTGTACTTAACAAACCCAGCACTAAGTTATATTCAATTAATTGTTTATTATTTTTGAAGTTTTGGTATTTCTGAATATTTTTGCAGGTTGCAAAACATATATAAAATTTAGATTATGGCAAACACGAAAAAAACAAAAGGTGTAATAGCAATCTTAACAGGTGGTGGTGATGTACCCGGTTTAAACCCTGCAATAAGGGCAATTACGATTAGAGCAATTAGAGAAAACTACAAAGTAATAGGATTACGACGTGGTTGGGCTGGAATTATCACTATGAAAAGAGATAAAAAAGCGGATAATAGCAATTGTTATATGGAGTTAACTGAAGAAATTGTAAACAGAACAGGCAGAACAGGAGGAACTTTCCTTCACAGTTCCAGGACAAGACCTAGTCATATGCCCAAAGCTAATGTACCTGAACAATATAAAGATACATACAATGCTGAAATAAACGATTTGACTCCTGAAGTTATTAAAAGCCTTGAATATCTAAATGTTGATTACCTTATACCTATTGGTGGAGATGATACATTAAGTTATGGTGTTCGCCTGTATAAAGAAGGTGTAAAAGTGGTTGCTATACCAAAAACAATGGATAATGATGTTCCGGGAACAGATTATTGCATTGGTTTTAGTACCTGTGTTACCCGGACAATTAATATGACGAATACATTAAGAACCTCAGCAGGTTCACACGAAAGAATACTTGTATTGGAAGTATTTGGACGATATGCCGGATTTACAGCAATGCTTCCAACCATGGCAGGTGCAGGTAACCGTTGTGTAATTCCTGAATATAAATTCGACATTAATAATTTAACTGAATTATTGGTACAGGACAGAGCTAAAAACCCGAGTAACTATTCAGTTGTTTTAGTTTCTGAGGGTGCTATGTATGAAGGTGCTGAAATGATGTTTCAGGATCAGGAAAAAGACATGTTTGGCCATGCTAAATTAGGCGGAATAGGTGAAATAGTCTCCACCAGCATTAAAGATTTATCAGCAAAATATAACAAAGGTAAAAATATCAACATTATTAATCAGAAATTAGGATACCTGGTACGAGGTGGTGACCCGGATGCAATTGACTCAATTGTTCCAATGGCCTATGGAAACCTAGCACTTGACTTAATTCTGAAAGGAATTCATGGAAGGTTGGTTGTTTTAAAAAATGGAAGGTATGATAATGTTCCTATTGATGTGGTAACAAGCAGTAAAAAAATAGTTAATATTGATAAATTTTATAATACGGATAGACTAAGACCACATTATAAAAGCTTTGAAATGAGCCCATTGTTCATAATGACTAGTGATTAAGAAATAAATAGGGAACAGCCTTCAGTTTACTTATCTGCAAGCTGAAGACTGTATATTAATAATACTAAAATACCAAAACAAAATTCTGCTAGCCTGAATAATTCCCCGCTAAGGCGGGGCAGGCTATGCGCTTTTTCTTTGTTGGAG